>NZ_BAAGZI010000015.1:0-40288 GCF_054778695.1 Actinocorallia lasiicapitis | reverse complement strand
CCCCACCGACCCCCCAAAGCACCCCGCCCAACCACAAGATCGCGCCGACCTACGGCATGTCGCCCGCCCCACCAGCCCCAAAGGGCCGACACGCCGCATCTCAACACGATCACAACCACCAGGGGCGGAGACGGAGCTCAGCCAACGTCGACCCGAAACTCGTCCGCTCTTCCGCGTCCAGCCCTCCCAGAGCTACCACTCCACCGAGAACAACTACTTTTCGAAAGACGTCTCATGGACGGCACAGCCCAGCCGCTCGTCACGGCCCGAGGAGACCGGGCCGGCCGTTCCCCCGCCCGCGCCGAGCCATCCGCAGACACCACCCACCCGCAAGATCACGTCGACCTGCGGCGTGTCGCCCGTTCCGCCCGCCCCAAACAGGCAACACGCCGCATCTCAACACGATCACAACCACCAGGGCCGGAGACGGGGCTCAGCCAGCGTCGATCCGAAGCTCGTCCGCTCCTCCGCGTCCAGCCCTCCCAGAGCTACCACTCCACCGAGAACAACTACTTTTCGAAAGACGTCTCATGGACGGCACGCCCCAGCCGGTCATCACGGCCCGAGAAGACCGGGGCGCCCGTGCCCCCGCCGAGCCATCCGCAGACACCACCGACCCGCAAGATCGCGTCGACCTGCGGCATGTCGCCCGTTCCACCCGCCCCAAAGGGGCGACACGCCGCACCTCGACGCGATCACGACCACCAGAGTCTGGCGAAGCTGAGCCGACGTCGAACCGAACCGCCCCTCCACACCCAAGCCAACCCACCCCGGGCGACCCATCACGCCGACAAGCACAGAACCAACCCGTCCACCCGTACGCAAGATCGCGTCGAACTGCGGCGAGTCGACCGATTCACCCGCCCCAAACAGGCAACACGCCGCACCTCAACACGATCACGACCTGCAGGGTCGGAGGCGGAGCTGAGCCGACGTCGAACCGAACCCAACCGCCTCCGTCCCTCCACCCCAGGCCAACCCACCCAGGGCGACGACCCATCACGCCGACGAGCGCAGCCATCCCGTCCACCCGCCACCCAGCCGAAAGATCGCGTCGAACTGCGGCGTGTCGCCCGCTTCACCTGGTCCGAACAGGCGACACGCCGCAGCTCGACACGATCACGACCAGCAGGGTGGGAGCTGACGTCGAATCGGAGCACCTGCGTCCTTCCGGGTCCAGGCTGGCCGACCCAGGGCGACCCATCGCGACGGCGAGCAGCGCCATCCCTGTCGCGACCTCCCCCAAGCCACAAGATCGTGTCGAACTGCGGCGTGTCAACCGTTTCGCCAGCCCCAAAGGGGCGACACGCCGCACCTCGACACGATCACGACCAGCACGGTCGGAGGCGGAGTGTCAACGTCGCCTGAATCCTGACCCCCTATGGGCGTCTGAACTGTGACCCCCTGATGTTGTTGTTGGTTACTGTTCGTGGTCGTGTTTGGTCGCTGGTGGGCGGCCGAGGTCGCGGTTTTTGAGGCGGTAGCTGTCTCCCTTCATGGAGATGACTTCGGCGTGGTGGACGAGCCGGTCGATCATGGCTGCGGCGACGACGTCGTCGCCGAAGACCTCTCCCCAGCGGCCGAAGGGCTTGTTGCTGGTGACGATCAGGCTGGCGCGTTCGTAGCGGCTGGAGACGAGTTGGAAGAAGAGGTTGGCGGCCTCTGGCTCGAAGGGGATGTAGCCGACCTCGTCCACGATCAGGACCGGGACGCGGGAGAGCTTGACCAGTTCGTCCTGCAGTTTCCCGGCTGCGTGGGCGGCGGCGAGCCGGTCGACCCACTGGGCCGCGGTCGCGAACGCGACCCGGTGACCTGCCTGGCAGGCCCGGATGCCCAGCCCGATCGACAGATGCGTCTTGCCGGTGCCCGGCGGCCCCAGGAACACCACGTTCTCCTTGGCGGCGACGAAGTCCAGGGTGCCCAGGTGGGCGATGACCTCGCGTTTCAGGGAGCGTTGGTGGTCGTAGTCGAAGTCCTCGAGGGCTTTGCGGGAGGGGAAGCGGGCGCCGTGGATACGGGCTTCTCCGCCGTGGGAGTCACGGGCGGCGACCTCGCGTTGCAGGCAGGCGGCCAGGAACTCCTCATGCGTCCACGACTCAGCCCTCGCGCGCTCGGCGAGCCGGTCGATCGAGGCGGCCACCGACGGCGCTTTCAACACGCGGGTAAGGTAGGCCAGTTCGGCCTCGACGTTCCTGCCGCTGCCGGCAGCACTGCTCTTGGCGCTGGTGGCGGCCATCAGGCGACCCCGTCCTGGAGGCCGAACAGGGCGTCGTAGTCGGTGAGCTGCCGGAATTCCACCTCGGTCTCGACGGGCCGGACCGGCGTGAGTACGGCAGCCCGGCTCATCTGCTGAGCGGCGGCCCGGTGGGCTGGGTCGGTGATCGTCTGGTGGATGTCCCAGCAGCGCGGATGTTCCGCGACGATCTGCCCGCCGCTGGTCACCCTCACCTGCTGGAGGTCGGCGGTGACCTCGACCAGCCGACCGATCGCGCCGGGGTGGACGGAGTAGTCGTTGGAGAAGATCCGCACGTAGTGGTCGCGGGCCAGCCTGGTTGAGGTCCTGGTCCCGGTCACCGGTGCCACCGGCGGCAGGGCGATCATCGCGGCCCGGTCGGCGGGCAGCCGGTCGATCGGCCGGCACTCGATCCGGCGGTGATGCCGCTGGTTCGCCCGCTCCAGCCAGTCGGTGAGCTGGGCGTTGAAGTCGTCGGGGCCGGTGAAGGACCGGCCCGGCAGGAACGAGGTCTCCAGATATCCGTTGGCCCGCTCGACCAGGCCCTTGGCCTCCGGATCGCGGGGCTTGCACTGCTGGATACGTGCGCCGAGCGTCCCGCGGAACGAGTTGGCCTCGGCGGTCAGCCGGGGCCGTCCGCTCTTCCACGCCCCGATCGCGCCCTCGTTGTCCCAGACCAGCGTCTTGGGGACCGCGCCCAGCCCGGCCAGCAGCGCCCACATCCCGGCGAACAGGTCACCCGCCCCGCGCGAGGGCACCATCTGCGCCATCAACCAGCGCGAATAGCCGCAGACCATCACCAGGACCGGCAGCATCACCGCCCGGTCCGCTGCCACCGGCACCCGGGTCACGGGGAACCAGAAGTCGCATTGCGCGAGCTCGCCCGGCAGATACGTCGTCCGCGACGCCGGGTCGGTCGGCTGGTACTCCGGCCGGATCTGCCGGACCCGGTCCTTCAACACCGTCATCGACCTCCTCCACCCGATCCGCTCCGCGATCACCGTCGTCGGCATCGTCGGGAACTCCCGCAACAACTCACGGATCTGCGGCTCGACCGCGTCCACGATCGACCCCTTGGACGGCCGTTCATATTTCGGCGGCTCATCCGCCGCCAACGCCTTGCGGACCGTGTTCCGTGCAACACCCAGATGCCGAGAGATCGCCTTGACCGGCATCCCCTCAGCCCGATGCAACCGACGGATCTCCGCCCAGTCCTCCACCTTGATCACCCTCCAGAGAATGGAGGGGGTCAACATTCAGCCGCCGCCCGGGGGTCAGTATTCACGCGTCGTCGACACGGAGCCGAGCCGACGTCCAACCGAACCGCCTCCTCTGCTTCCACGCTCAAGCCGGACCGCCAAGCCGGACCGCCCAGAGCGGACCGCTCAGAGCGGACCGCCCAAGCCGGACCGGTCAGAGCGGACCGGTCACTCCGACGAGGACCGCGCCATCTCTATTCGCACCCGCCCAAACTCAAGATCGCGACGAGCTGTGGCGTGTCGACCGCTTCACCTCGCGCGAACGGGCGACACGCCGCAGTTCGACACGATCATGAGTGGCAGGTTGGACCCGGAGTTGAGGCAGGTTGGACGTGGAGTTGAGTCGGTGTGGGATCGAAGGCCGGCCGCGCTTCCGCGTCCGGGCCGGTCCTTGCGGAGCTGCCGGTCACGCCGGTGCTTGTGGGGCCGCCCGTAGCGGACGGCTGGGGCCAAGATCGCGGCGAGCTGCGGCGTGTCGACCGTTTCATCGGGGCCGAACAGGCGACACGCCGCAGCTCGACGCGATCATGGTCGGGGGGGGTGGGGGCGGAGGGAAGCCAATGTGGGATCGACGGCTGTCCGCGCCTCCCGTTCGGGCTGGTCGCAGTCCCTTGAACCGTGGGGACTTCGAGATTGATGGGTCATGCCGGGGCGATGGAGTTTTCCGTCGATCCTTCGCTGCTGGTCGCCGCGATCCTTGACGGCCCCTGCGACGAGCTCGGCGAGCGCCTCCGTCGTTGGTCGTCGTCGACGGGTTGAGGCGGTCGTGCCGGTGCGCGCGGGGCCGTCCGCAGCTGCTGTTCTGGCTCAAGATCGCGGCGAGCTGCGGCGTGTCGACCGTTTCATCGGGGCCGAACGGGCGACACGCCGCAGCTCGACGCGATCATGAGCGGAGGGGGTGGGGGTGGGTTCTGGAGGGGTCGTGGGGTGGGAGGCGGGCTGCGTTCGGGCGGGTGGATTGGCGTTCCGCGTTCTGTCGAGGGAGGCACCGGTATGCCGAGCCGGGCTGTCGAGGGAGGGAGGGGAAGGTGCGCTGAGTTGGGGTCGCTGCTTGGGACCACGGTTGTCGAGGTGCGGGGATCGCGTGGTTGGGGTGGGCAGGGACGGGAGGATGTCATGGTTGGGTGAGTTTGGGGGGGATGGGTGGGTGTTAGGTTGGTGGGGTGAGTGCTTTCCAGCCGAGTTAGGGCGTTGCTTTCGCGCTTTCCGTCTTTGGGCGACGTGCGCGGTGGGGCGTCCTGATTGTTCTGTGTGCTGGGAGATCCTGGTTATGGGTGTGGGGTTTCGTGCTGCCTTGGTGCCGTTCGCGGCGAGTCTGGTGGGGCGGTTGGTTTATGCGGCCGAGCCGCTGATTCTGTTCACGGTCGTGGTGCGGGCCACCGGGTCGTATGGGGTCGCGGGCGGGGTCAGTGCCGTGTTCGGGCTGGTGTGCGCGGTGACGATCACCGTCAGAGGGCTGCTGATCGACCGGTTCGGGCCCGGGACGGTGATGGCGGGGCTCGGGGTCGGATATCTGGGGTCGATCGGGGGGTTGCTCGCGTCGGTGGCCGCGGGTGGACCGCAGTGGACGTTCTGGGTGCTCGGCGGGGCCGCGGGGCTGTTCGCGCCGCCGATGGGGATTCTGATGCGGGTGCTTTGTGGGGATTTGGTCGCGCCGGAGCGGCTGCCGCGGGCGCTCGGACGTGACGCGGCGGCCGAGGAAATCATCTTCGTGGCGGGGCCGCTGGTCGGGGGGATGGCCCTGGCGGTCGCGCCGGCGGCGAGTGCGTTGCTGGTGACGGCTTCGGTGATGGCGGTGTCGGCCATCATGCTGGGGCGGTTCGCGCGAAGGGTGCGGATGGCGCGTCCGGGACGTCCGGCTTCAGGGGCTTCGGCGCGGGAGGTGTTCGGCGGGCTGGCGCCGGTGCTGCTCGGCGTCGCCGGGCTGGGGGCGTCCATGAGCATGGTGTGGCTGGCGGTCGTCGCCCTGCCCGACGCGCTGCCGGGCGGGCCTGGCACGCTCCTCGGCCTGCTGGGTTTCGGGAGCGCCGTCGGTGCGCTGGTTCATGGTCGCCTGCGCCGTGCCGACGATCCCGTCCGCCGGATGCTCCTCTGCTGCGCCGGAACCCTTCCGGTCCTGCTGCTGCTGATCGCGCTCCCCCACCCGGGCGCGTGGGCGTTCCTGCTGCCCGCGCTCGGCGCGACGAGCTCACCGGTCGTGATCAACGCTTATCTTCTGGCGAGTGAAGTCCCGGACCGGCTCCGCGCCCAGGCCAACGCTTGGATCAGCACGTCGCTGAACGCGGCGTCGGCTCTGGGGACGGCGACGGCCGGGCTGCTCATCGACGCGTCCGGTCCGGCTGCTCCGCTGGTCGCGGGCATCGCGTTCCTCGCTCTGCTCGCCACGTCCGCAGCCGTTCTGCGTCGCGTTCCCTCGCCGGCTCCGGTCCACTGACGCGCAACCACTTAGACGGTAGTGTCTTTCTGGTTCGGCGGGAAGAGCGCGGATGAGCAGGATCAGGTATCAGGGGTATGGGTGGGCCAGTCCCGTTCTGCTGCTCGCGCTGCCCTTTCCGCTGGCCGCCGTCGCCACGTTGTACGCGCCAGGCGCGCTGTCGGGGGCGGTGGCCGCGCTCGTCATGGAGGTGGGCGTGGTCGCCAACTACCTGGTCGGGGTGCGGGTGAACTCGACGGTCACCTCGGCGGGCCGCGTGTTCCACGATCGCCATACCTTCCAGCGTGCGCCGATGCAGAACGCTTCGTTCTTCTTCGGCGTCATCTGGCTGATCCTCGCGGTGGCCGCGACATCGCTCATCTCTATCGCAGAGCCGCCCAGACCAACGGAATCATCCTGAACTTGGGCACAATGGGCCGTCGCCCCTTACCGAGGGCGGCCAGGTAGAGCGCTGCGCGAGCAGCTGCGCCGCGACGATCCCACGGCCGCTAAGCCGACGTCCACACGCCCGCCACCAGACGACAAGATTCAGACGATCGCCGAAGCAGCCGGAAACCGCTCGCGATCGGCGGCAACGCCCGGAGCCTGCATCTCTTAGATCTCGGCTGGCAACGATCGAGCAGCTACCACCACTGCGGATCATAGAATCATCAATGATCCGAATTTCGGCCGTCCTAAATAACTCCCGCTAGCACAGGGGTGAAAATATCGACCCGGACTAGCTACGATCTCCATGAGCCCACCTTGGAGGAACGTTGGTCGAGGTGCATCATGTCGGGGGCGCGCTTAACGCCTCTGGAAATGTCATACTGCTGCATGGTCTAGAAGGCGACTGGGAGGATACCTGGTCCCAAAGAAAGAGCAGCGGCTTCTGGCCGAGCTGGCTATCCGAAGATCAGTCCGACCTCGCCGTTTGGTGCGCCGGGTATCCAGCTGCGGCCACGCGCTGGCGTGGCAAGAGTATGCCGATCAGGGATCGCGCAACCAGCCTGCTCAGCGCCCTAGCTGACGGTCATGAAGCGACCGAGAAGCCGTTCATCCTCCTCGGTCACAGCCTCGGCGGCCTACTGATCAAGCAGATGATCCGGCATAGCCATACGATGGGCGACCAGTATTCAGGGTTCACAGACCAGCTGGCCGGCGTCATCTTCATCTCAACTCCGCACACCGGCTCCGGGCTGGCCTCGTTGGCTGGCTATCTTCGGTCAATCCGGTCCACGCCGCTGTTTCGTGAACTTGAGAGCGATCACGCATATCTACGCGAACTGGACGATTGGTATCGAAACTATGCAACCAGGGAGTCCGTCCCCTGTCTTAGCTTCTACGAGAAGCAACTCACCAATGGCCTTCGTGTCGTTGGGGAATCTTCAGGGGATCCGCATCTCCCAGGATCAACGGCTATACCGGTAGATGCCAACCACAAGACCATTAGCAAATTCAGCGATCGACTTGATCTTACTTACGTGCGGGTGCGACGCTTTGCGATGAGAAGCGTCAGCGAGAAGGCTACAGACAGTAGGGGTTCCCCCATGCCTCAACAGGTGATCAAGACTTCCATCGCAGTCGTCCATTCCGTCGAGAGCATTTCACCATCAGCAACCTGGTCCGACGCAAACCGCGTTGCGGAACTGGCACTCCTGGCCTTGCTCTCCGAGCAACTCCCGACCGGTGGGTGGACTCGTTCGCTGGCTCATTGGATGACAAGCTACGCCGAGGCCTCGACTGCTTCTCCACCAGACCGCCCAGCAATGCGAGTTCATGGCGGAATTGATGTTACATGCGCGGCGCTCAATAGAATCATCTCTCTTCGAGAGCTTACTTCCCAACGTCTACACAATGCGCTCAAGGTTCCCCTGCAGTCTGGTTCCCATTTCTTGCGAACCCGGACACCAAGCGGCGGTGCAGTGGGTGCAACAATCCAGACTAGGACGACGCCCAGCGAAGTTAGGGTCAGGCATACTGCGATCACACTGTCAACATTGATTCGCCTGCAGCGTTCCCTCGGGGAATCCGACCCTTACCCTGAGGTAATTCGCTGCGCGAGCTATCTCACCGAATCGCTAGATCGCTGGCGGCAGGATACCTCGGGTACATTCGGAGTCCTGGCGGCATCATGGGGCCTGCTTGAACTTCTGGTCCAGGACCACGGACTTCTCGGCTCTCACCTCGCCGAAGAGCTACAGCACCGCCTCTCAACGACTGTGGAGGAGATAGCTCAAGCGGTTGCCGACCAGGTAAGTTCCATGCCGCCGGAAACTCTACCGCAGAAATCTTGCGCACGCTTCGGTACCTATGGGAACCTTCCCGCCCTCGCGCAGTCAAGCTTTCTCTTCGGTGCCAGCCAGCTAATATCTCTCGGCTCGGGGCGCCTACCTGTCGGACTGGCTCAGCAGAGGGTCCTCGAACAGGTCCTGGCGACCTGCCGAACCATCGCAGAAACTGTTACCACTGGGCAAGGGCTGAGCAATGGCCTACTCTCCGTACCAACCCCAGAAGGCCCGCAACCAGACATCGGCCTGAGTATCCAAGCTCTCTCCATCTTCGAGCGTATTCGTACGAGTTCGGCGATCGGACATGAACAATTCGGCGCGGCATCGAACCACCTCCGGCACGCGCTGATTTCCTCCTTTAACCTAACTGACGAATCGGCCATATCACGTCGTCTTCGATTCACCCATGGAGTAGCGCTCGCGGGCCTCTTTGACGAGGACGATATCTGCCAGACGGTTCGCGCTGAAAACGCGTTGCATCTCATCGCTTCAATATCTAATGTGGGGACGCTCAGCCAACGAGCGATCACCAGCCTGATCACCGACTGTGCTGGCTACAGGAGCGGCCATGACGTTACCGAACCGAGTAAGGCATGGGGGCGGTGCTGGGGACGGGTACTCGAAGGCGGATATTACCCCGATTCAATCGATGAATCAATCGCGAAAAAAAGCACGACCTGGTGTCCGCATAATTTGAGCATAGAGTCGATCCTGGCCTTGAATTCTGTAGGAAATGGCTCGCTCTGGTCGGTCTCTGACGCCGAACTTTGCGCTGGCATTCCCCCCACGATCGACCAAATCCCCGTTAACGTGGACACGGACTGGCGCGCGCTTCCTATAAACAAACGCTACAACTTCATCTATCTCTCGACCGCCGCAACTTCCTCCAACCTGACTACACTTCTCGCCGCATTGCGGTTCGCTCACGATTCAATGGTCGGCCCAGATTCTATCGGGGTTTTCTGCGTGCGCATCGGAGATCATCGCCTGGTCACCGACCATGGCGAGCGTGTCCTGTTCGTGGAGAGCACGACTCGACTCGAGCAGATCCTGAATGAATGTGGCCTCAGGATGTTGAGTATCGACAATAGGTTCGAGTCAATCGATGGCGTCGAATCCGTAGTGAGATTCGGCCAGCGTTCGTCTAAGCAGACTTATATATGATCCAGTTTTGATCATTGGAAGACAAGGAGGGGAATTTTTACCAGTGAGCAACTTCTCGGCAAGTGAAACCTGCCCGTTCGAAGATCCGCTTATTATTCGCGATCTTGCAGAACCTGTCGCAACGGAACCGTTTCGACGTGGCGAAGGCAGCCGACCCTGCATGAATTGCAGCCTACCCGACAGTACATATATTTGGACCGATGACCGTTGGCGGATTCGAGCGAAGGATCCGACCTCGCTCCCGGGCACTGTAATCCTCGAAACACGTGATCACTACGATTCTTTCATGGACCTCCCGGGCCAACTCGTCGGCGAATTTGGCCCGTTGGCGGCACGGGTCGAGCGTGCGATTATGTCCATTACAGGAATTGCCCGCGTCCACGCGCTCCGATGGGGCGATGGGAACGCCCATTTCCATATGTACTTTTATGCGAGACCTTACGGGCAGATGCAGCTCAGAGGTACATTCATGGAGATTTGGGAGCTACTCCTCCCCGAGGCATCGGCCGATATCATCAGAACGTCGGGAGCTCATATCGCGCATCAATTGCACGAAAATCAGGAGCACATTGAAATCTGACGAGTACCGTACGCTTGACCGCCTAAGAATACGTCAGAAGGTTCATCTCGTTCACAGTGACCCACCTGATGATGTTGAGCTCTCTACACTCGCAGTCGCCCCTGCCTTCGATGGCGCAAAGGTCCTTGACGTCGGCACTGGAACCGGATCATTTCCGGCCATGTTGAACGATCGCTACTCCCTCGGCCGACTTGTCGGCCTGGATCTGTCCGCCGCGGCAGTGGCTGCCACAAGGGCTCAAGGGATTTCTGCAGTCCAAGCCGATGTTCAAAGGCTCCCCTTTACCGGCAAGACTTTCGATCTAGTCTACGCCCGACACATGCTTGATCACGTTCCTGACGTCTTGACCGCAGTCCAAGAATGTCGGCGTGTACTGCGTGACGGCGGAAGCCTCGTCGCTGTATTGAATCGCGCAGGTCAAGCCTCCAAGCTTAGTGGACTCCTGATCGAATGCGTGACCTCCCACGACATTGATCTACCGGCCGAAGACTGGGTCAGTGCAGACGCCGAGACGATCATGAACCCCCTTTTCGAAGTGTTTAAAAATGTAAATATCGAGGATTTTCACGGGTCCCTTACCTTCACCGAGGCAGCACCGCTGATAGAATTCTCCGTTTCTCTACTACATTTCTACGGTGTAGCCATCGATCACCCTCGTCACGGAGAAGTAGCCGAGTCGGTGGCAGCAAAGATCACTCGCCGGTTTGCTGTACCAGGATTTGTATGGCGCGACAGAAAAGGATATTCCGTGGCGGTATCGGTCAGGGCTGACTGATACCCGCTAGATCTACTTATCGCGCGACGAAATTTCGCGTTTGAATGCTGCCTCAAGGTGGCGAAAGGTGCGACGTCCGGCCTCGACTACTCCTCATATCGTGGGCGAACCTGCGACGGCAGATGGCGGCGGCTGGTCACGTGAAGGATTCTCAAGAGTGCCAGAATGGGGCGTCCGGTAGGAGATTTCTGTGATGCGGGTTCTTTTTGTTACTGGGTTGCTGGTTGGCTCCTTGCCGGGGACAGCGGGGGCGGCGGAGCGGGAGTGGCGGTCCGAGTGGCGGGTGGTCAAGCAGACGAGGATTTCGGGGAGTGAGTTTCTGGTCGATGTCGCCGCGGCGGGGAGGCGGGCGGCGTGGGCGGTCGGGTGGCGGGAGGGGGCCGACAAGACGGTGGCGTACCACTGGGACGGGCGGAAGTGGCGGCGTACGAAGCTGCCGAAGGGGGTCGGGGAGTTCGTTCAGCTCGCGGCCGCGCCGCGTGCCGGGGGGTGGCTGCTCGGTTCCTGCGCGCAGGTCGAGAACGGACACTGCCATAAAGGGACGAAGTCCACGATTCTTCGGTGGACGGGACGTGCCTGGAAGCCCGTCCTCAAGAGCGGGCTGCTGCTGAACGAACTGGCGGTCGCCGGGGGCAGGGACGTGTGGGCGTTCGGGGCGGGGCGCGATCGGAAGAAGGCTCTGCACTTCGACGGGCGGCGCTGGCGGACCGTGACGGTGCCGGGGCAGGTCGTTGAGGCGGCGGCGGTGTCCCGGGACGACATCTGGGCGGTCGCCGGCACCGACCACGCCGACCAGGAACCCGCGCCCGACACGGTGCTCCACTACAACGGCAAGAAATGGCGGACGTACCGGGACGTTCTCCCCAAGGACAACAGCACGCGCACCGGACGACTGCGTGGTGTCGCCGTGGTCAAGGGGAAGCCGCTGTTCACGGGCGCGTTCCACTACGGCTACAAGGAGAAGGGTTTCCTGCTGCGCCGCACTTCGCGCGGTTGGGCCCGCGAGCAGCCGTCCGCGTTCGACGGCTGGATCCCCAACGCTCCCGTCCCCGACGGCAAGGGCGGCCTGTGGGCCCGCCTCTTCGCCTACGACGACGAGAACAGCTCCGACGCCCTCGCCCACCGCAACAAACAGGGCAAATGGACTGTCTTCCCGGTCTTCGACGACGCCACCGGAACCTCCCCGCACAGCGTCTACGCGGTGGCCCCCGCCTACCCCGGCACCTGGGCCGTCGGCCTCCGCGTCATCCCCCTCCCCGACGATCAAACCGAGTACGACGGCTTCATCGCCCACACCCGCCCCTGATCCCCACGCCC
Organism: Actinocorallia lasiicapitis; assembly: GCF_054778695.1. Classification (NCBI taxonomy): domain Bacteria; kingdom Bacillati; phylum Actinomycetota; class Actinomycetes; order Streptosporangiales; family Thermomonosporaceae; genus Actinocorallia; species Actinocorallia lasiicapitis. The sequence continues at coordinate 28,256 of NZ_BAAGZI010000015.1, read as the reverse complement.
GGCGCACCCGTCGCCCCGGCCGCCGACCTCGGACTCCCCCACCTCACCGACCCGCCGCACGTTCCGCTGCCACGCCCCTACCAACACGAGATCGACGTCAGCGCAGCCCCCGACGCCCTCCCCCACGAGCACGCGAGCCGCACAGGCTCGCGTCAGCACATGAGGCAGGTGACGTGGCAACGCCATGCGCGAAACGTCAAAGTGAGGTGCGCGTGATGCGGCCGCCTGGAATCGCGGACCGCCACGTGGAAAGCAGCGGCAGGACGCTCGACGCATTCCCCTTCGGCATTTCCGCAGAGTGCTCTACGCCAGGTGAGCATCAGCAGAGCATCCGTTCTCAAGAGAAACGACGAGCAGCGCCAGTTGCGCGGCATCGAGGCGAGGTGCGGATGATGCGGGTGCTGGAATCGCGGACGGCCGCGTGCTGAGCGGCGGCTGCGAGCTCCACGCATTTCGGCCTCCGCGTGGTTGCCGTGCGGGCTCATACGCCGAACCGGCAGCGGGTCGGTCTCAGTTCTGGAGCGAAGTGACGAGTTCGCGCCAGGCACGGGGCGTCAAGGACAGGTGGGGGTGGTGCGGATGCTTGGAATCGCGGACGGCCACGTGCCGAGCGGCGGCGGCGAGCTCGACGCAGGCGCCGCCCTCGTCGGAGCTGTGGGTGCTCTTGCGCCAGGTGAGTGCGGTGCCGGACGAGGTGGCTTGGCGCGCGACGTTGGGACGGAGGGCAGAGCTCATAGATCCGACAGTATGCCAAGGATGAGATCCGCGCTGGCGGCCGGGGTGAGGACTGAACCTGCGACGAGAGCGAAGGTTTCGTCATAGCGATGGATCTGCGCGGAGTCTTCAATGAACTGCCGGTCGAAGAGCTGCTCGAGCAGCAGGACGCTGAGATTCGAGCGGGCCAGGCGTATGAGGCTGTGCGAAGCTCCCAAGGCGAACTCGCTGGCGAAAGGGTAGATCTGGATCGTGATCCTCGGATCGTCCGCCGCATCGAGGAGCCTTCGGAGTTGTACCTGCATCGTCTTGCGGTCGCCGATTCCCGAGCGGAGGACGGCTTCGCTGAGAATGGCGTGGAACTCCAGTTCGTCGGATCGGTCAAAGATCGCTTTCCGCGCCATCCGGAACTGCACGTAGCGCTCCAGGTCGGGCTCGCCGGTATGGCGCAGGGGGTTGTTGATGATGGCGCGTGCGTAGTCCTCGGTTTGCAGGAGACCGCAGACTCCTCCCATGGAGATCTGACGGATTCGGTCCGCTCTGAACTCCAAGGAGCAGGAGTCCAGAGCGGACGGCGAGACCAGGTCAGCGAACTCGATCCACCAGCCCTTGTGAATGTCCTGACGCGCGAGTTCCAGCAGGCTGCGAACGTCGGGGCTCGTCATCTCGGCCCCGTAGGCGTAGAGGATCTGCTGGAGATCGCGAGGGCGTAGCGGCTGGCGAGCGTTCTCGATCATGCTGAGCGAGGAGGCCGAGCGGTCCAGGAGCCGCCCAGCCGTGACCAGCGTAATATTCTTGGATATGCGAAGCTCATAGAGGTATCTGGCGATATGTCGCCGTCGCGCGCTCGACTGCGGATCTCCCTGCATGGCACGAGCCTGACACGCTGCGCAGTCGTTCTGGGCTGGAATCCGGCAGCGCTGAAATTTCAATTCGCGCGTAATCCTGTGCCCCGACCTCAGAGCCGCGCGCGGCGGGTTTCGGCGTCAATGTGGGGGCATGGACGAAGAAGAGGTGGAGCTGGTCGGGGTGTTGACGTTGCCTGGGCATGTGCGGTCGGTGCGGTTCGCTCGGGGGTTCTGCAGGGACATGCTCGGGGAGCGGTTTCCCGGTCTCGACGACGTGCAGATGTGCGTCAGCGAGGCCGTGACGAACGGCGTCGTGCATTCGCGGTCGGGGAAGGGCGGGAAAGTGTCGGTGGCGTTGTACGCGCTGCCCGACGGTGTCGTCGTGGAGGTCGTCGACGACGGGAGCGAGAACGGGGATGTTCCCGTGGTCCGGTGCGATCCGGACGGCGAAGGCGGGCGCGGACTGCACATCATCGACGCCCTGGCACGGAAATGGCGGGTGCGGAAAGCAGGAGACGCGACGCACGTCGCGATGGAATTCGACGGGCGGATTCCGCGGGAACGGTGAGGGGAAGGGCGACGAGCCCTTCCCCTCATTTCGTTACTTCCAGGAGTCGGTCAGGGTGTGGGTGGGGTTGGTGCCGGTCGTGTAGGTGCGGTTGGCGCCGGATTCCCAGGTGACGGCACCGGAGGGGTCCTTCTTGATGTACTTGTACTCGAAGGGGGTGGACTTCGGGAGGGCGATCAGTTTGGACCACACCGGGTAGGCGGAGCTGGAGAGCGGGATCGCGTTGGCGGGGTTCCAGGAGCCCAAAGACGGGATGCTGCCGACGACGTAGACGTTGGTGCCGAAGACCGTGGTGGCGGTCGTGTTGAAGGTGACGTCCGTGGTCGTCGGGGCCGGGTCGCCCGTGGTGACGCCCGCGACCGACCAGGTGCTGGTCAGGGTCTGGTTCGTGGTGCCCGTGTTGACGGTGCGGTTGGCGTTGGCCTCCCAGGTGACGTTGCCCGAGGAGTCCTTCTTGATGAACTTGTAGGCGAGGGTGGTGTTCTTCGGCAGGGTGACGGCCGCCGACCAGGTGCCGGAGCCCTGGGACGTCAGCGGGATCGCGTTGGCCGGGGCCCAGGAGCCGAGGGCGGGGTTGTCGCCGACCACGTAGAGGGCGGGGCCGGTGCCCGCGCCGGTGACCTTGAACGTGTCGGAGACGGTGGTGCCGTCCGAGGGCGTCGGGTCGACGCCAGGGCGGGCGTTCGCGTGGATCGCGACCGCGCTGTTGGCCGGGATCGAGACCGTGGCCTTGCCCGCCGCGACCGTCACGGCGGTGCCGGTGCAGCCCGTGGACGTCGCGACGCCGGAGATGACGTCGCAGTAGGCGCCGTCCGCGAGGCCCGTCGTGAACTCGGACGAGGCCGCGCTGCCCGAGTCGTTGATGCCGATCCAGGCGCGGTCGCCTCGGTGGAAACCGATCACGTCGCTGTTGACGACCTTGAAGTCGGCGACCGACTTCACCGGCCGGGCCGTGTTCGCCCAGCCGACCATGCCCTTGATCGACGTCGACTGGGTGAGGCAGGTCCAGGACGCGCCGCAGCTCGTCGCCGTCACCTGGCCGCTGCCGTCGGCGGGCGGTGAGGCGTTCCGGTTCGTCCAGGTGAAGCTGTCGTACACCGACGGCTTGCCGTGCGGGTAGGCCAGCGCGAAGTAGTTGGCCAGGGTGTAGTCGGCGCCGTTCTTGTACGACAGGACGACGCCGTCACGCTCCAGATCATGGTTGGTGACCATGGCGAACACGTTGGCGCTCGGCGCGTCCAACGCCCAGCCGCCGACGTTGGCGAGGTTCGCGATCGACCCCTGGAACGCCGACCGGATGCCCTTCGCGTACCCGAAGTCCAGGACGTCGCCGTTGCCGGTGAACGCCGCCGCCTTGAGCGCGGCGTTGCTCGCGCCGTCGAAGATCTCCTGCGCGACGTACGGCCGCTTGTTCTCCGCGACGGTGTTGTTCAGCCTGCTCAGGATGTCGGCGAAATCGTCTTTTCTGATGTGTTTGACGGCGTCCACCCGGAAGCCGTCGACACCGATCCCGATCAGGTCGTTCAGATAGGCCGCGATCTTGCCCCGGACGCTGTCCTTCTCGGTGTACAGATCCGAAAGGGACAGCAGTTCACAGCCCGTCACCTGGGCTTCGTTGTTCCAGTCGTTGATCGCGCCGCTGGTCGGGCAGGGGTCGCCCGGGTGGTGGAAGTCGCCGTTGCCGTAGGGCACCGCCGGGTAGGAGTAGCCGGTGAACGCGGTGCCCGCGTAGCCGGTGACACCGCCGCCGTTGTTCGTTCCCGCCATGTGGTTGACGACCGCGTCCACATAGACGCGGACGCCCGCGTCGTGGCAGGCCGCCACCATCGCGGTGAACTGGGCGCGGGTGCCGAACCGTGAGTCGAGCCGGTAGGACACCGGCTGGTACACCTCGTACCAGGGGTGGGCGCCGTCCGCCGACGACGGCAGGCTCACCGACTCCTGCGGCGGCGCGACCTGCACCGCGCCATAGCCGGCCGGGCCGAGATGGGTGGTGCAGGCGGAGGCGACGGACGGCCAGTTCCACTCCCACAGGTTGGCCGTCACCTCGCTGTCGTTGAGGGTGACGGCCGCGTTGGCGGTGCTCACCGCGATCGAAACGAGGCCGGTCGCGGTGAGCGCCGCCGCCGCGAGCACGGCGCGGATCTTCACTCTGGACATGCGTTGCCTTCCTAGGGGGTGGGGGCGAGCCGGGCTGCCAGCTCGGGGAGGCTGATGAGGGCTTGGTGGGTGCCGGCCGCGCCGCACGCGTGCAGCCCGGCGACCGCACCGGCCCGCACGCACGCGGCGACGGGCGCGCCGCCCAGCCAGGCGTGCAGAAACGCGGAGACGAACGCGTCGCCCGCGCCATTGCTGTCGATCACCGCTCCGCCGGTGGCGGGCGGGTAGGCGAGGAGTTCCCGCTGGTCACGGGTGGCGTAGCGGCCGCCGTGCTCGCCGTCCATGACGACCACGATCCGCGCGACGCCGTCGGCGAAGATCCGTCCGACGGTCGCGGCCTCGTCCTTCAGAGCCGTCCCGCTGACGAACACCACGTCGGACTTGAGCGCGAAATCCCGTTGGTAGGCGTCTTCGCCGTCCCAGTCGTGCAGGTCGGTCGAGGTCGTGACGCCCTCGGGCAGCGGGTACACATGCCGGGCATAGTCCATGATCGACACATGGACGTGGCGGGCCGCGATCCCCTCGACCAGCCCGTCGGGCAGCCGCAGGCCGGGGGCGTCGCGTCCGTCGTAGAACGACATCCGGCGGCCCTCGGCGTCAACGAGGTTCACGGCGCGCCGCGTGCCCAGCTCGCTGTGCACGAACAGGGTTTCGACACCCGCCGCCGCCAGCCGCTCCCGGACGAGCGCGCCCTGCGGATCGTCGCCCAGGAAGTCGACGATCCGCACGGCCATCCCGAGGGCGCGGCAGCCGAGCGCCACCCCGTTCCCGGTGTGGCCGACGTAGTCGGTGATACCGGGCGTCATCACCGAGTCGGCGTAGGGCAGGGGCAGCCGGCCCGGCACGGTGACGATCGTGTCGACGCCCGCGCCGCCGATCACCAGGACGTCGTCCATCGGGGACCTCACTTCAGACGCCGGGAGCGTCGGCCGTCCGTACGGAGCAGCGCCGCCGTGCCGTTCACGTCCTCGGGCGGGAAGGGACTCGCGTTAACACCGTCGTGAACGGGGGGTGCGCTGATCAGGGACGCCGGTGGGGCGGCGGTTCTCAGGGCGAAGCCCATGGGTGCTCCCAGAAAAGGGGGGTACGGGGGAATGTCCGGACCGTCCCGCCAGCACCGGGGGACCGTGCAGTGACGAGCATCACCGATCCGCCCGACAACCGTCAAGAGATTGCAGCAAGATTTCCGCAAGCTCACTGCAAGGCGAACAGAAGTGGGCCCGGGACGCCGTTCCGGTGCTGGCGGAACGGGCCTCCGGGCCCACGTTTGCGGGGCGGGATCAGCGCTTGGCGACCCCGGTGGCGGTCAGCAGCGCGCCCGTGGCGGAACGCTCGATCGCGACGAGTGTGAACCGGACGGCCTTGTCCGCCAGCCGTGCGACGTCACGCGGATCGACGGTGAAGGTCCCGGTACCGGACGGCAGAAGCCGCAGCAGCCGCACGTCACCGGTGAGCTCGCCGTCGGCGACGGCCAGATCGTTGGTCAGCGAGTAGGCCAGCGCGTACGTCCTGCCGCCGGTCGGGCCGGTCTTCCAGGTGACGGTCGTGCCCGCGAGGGACGCGTCAGCCTTGGACAGGTCGGCGTCCAGGCCCGCGCCGCCGAGCCGCGGCAGCAGATAACCGGGGACAGCCGCCTGCGACCAGACCTCGTGCCCGAAGGTCGCCAGATCGAGCGACTGGTCGTCGGGCAGATCCTTCTCGCCGCCCTTGTGGAGGATGTAGCTGAGGGTCGTCGCGCCGGGGGCGAGCGGAACCTCGTAGTAGACGCCGTAGGCGTCGGTCCCCGCGGGCGTGATCGGGGTGTCCCAGCCGGTGGGGGCGGCGGCGCCCGTCCAGACGTGCAGGCCCCAGCCGTCGTAGTCTCCCGCGGGACGCCGGTAGTGGACGACGGCGACGTTGCGGGCGGCCGCCGCGCTCCGGTGGATCGTCTGGTCGCCGGAGACGACATAGGCGGCGGGCTGGGCGGACGGCGTGAAGGAGACGTCGCCCGTGTCCTTGGCGTCGCCCTTGTGGACGATGTAGTTGACCGGGGAGTCGCCCGACTTGAGGGGGATCTTCCAGTAGGCGCCGAACGCGTCGGTACCGTCCGGCAGCCGGGGCGCGGACCAGTCGGTGGCCGCCCCGTCGGCGATCGCGTCGCCCCACAGGTGCAGGCCCCAGCCGGTGTAGTCGCCGTCGGCGCGCTGGTAGTGGACGGTCGCGTACGGCACCGAAGTGGAGACGGTTTCGTTGCCTTCGGTCAGCCAGATCTCACCGTCGCGCACCACGTTGACGGTGTGCTCGACACCGTCGGCGGTGTCCCCGTGGTGCACGAGGACCTTCGCCTCCTTCGCGCCCGGCTTCAGCTTCACCCAGGCGAAGCGGCCGAACGCGTCCGCACCGGTGAACGCGGTGTCGGCGGGGGCCTCGACGTCGCCGGAGAAACGGGCCGTCCAGCCGTCGTAGGAACCCTGCCGCTGGTAGTGGACCAGCAGCCAGTCGCGGGTGACCGCGCCGGGCTCCGGCTCGGCGGGAACCTCGCCGACCGTGCCGGACGCCTCGGCCGTCGCGGTGCGGCCCGCGCTGTCGCGCACGGTCGTCCGGTAGGCGACCCGGGTGCCCGGCGCGATGCCGGAGACGTCGTGGAAGACACGGAACGAGCGGTTGTCGTCGGCGCCGAGCGGCTGCCACGGGCCGTCGCCGATCCTGGCCTGGAAGGCGACCTGGTCGAAACCGTCACCGGGGACCGTCGCGCCGATCTCGGCGCGGCCGAGCAGCGTGGCGGGGACCGTCGCGGTCACGGAGGGCGCGGCGGCCGGAGCCGCCAGCGGCGAGGCGGCCCGGTAGACGACCGACTGGAGCGGCGGCACCGAGACCGTGATCGTCTTGTCGTCCGCGCTGGTGACGGCCTCGCCGTCCGCACCGTACAGCGGCGCGAAAGCGGCGCCCGCGGCGAAGGTCGGGATCGTGACCTGCCGCGCGGCCGTCCCGTTGTTGACGGCCACGACGTACTCGACGTTCTGCCCGGCGGCGATCCGCGAGAACGCGTACACCCCGCCGTCGGCCAGCCGCTCGATCTGGGCGCCGTCCCGCAGCGCCGGATGCGCGGTCGTCAGCTCGGCGAGCCCCTTGATGCCCTGGTAGAGCGGGTGGCCGGTGACGTAGTTGTCCTGGGCCGCGGTCGCCGTGGTGCCGAGCTGGACGTCGTCCAGATAGGACGGCACCCGGGAGGCGAACAGCGAGGTGCGGGCGTCGGTGTCGCCGCCGTCGCCGGTGAAGCCCTGCTCGTCGCCGTAGTAGATCACCGGCTGGCCGCGGGTCAGGTACATGAGCTGGTGGGCGAGCTGGTCGCGCTTCAGCAGCTCCTCGGCCGACGCGTCCGGGTTGTCGCGCGCGACGAAACCGCCGATCCGGCCCATGTCGTGATTGCCGAGGAAGGTCGGCAGCGAGTAGGCCGAGGAGTCGGCGTCGGTGTACAGGTCGTCCTGGCCGTACAGCTCCTTCAGCCGGGACGCGGGCGCGCCGGAGACGAACGCGCGGGCCGTCTCCTGGAACGGGAAGTCCAGGACCGAGGGGAGTCGGCCCTCGGTGACATACCGGGAGGTGATCTTCGGGTCGCCGGAGTAGACCTCGCCGAACTGGAAGAAGTTCGGGTTGCCGCGCTGGGCGGCGTACGCCTGGATCTGCGGGGCGAACCGCTTCCAGAACTCGATGTTGACGTGCTTGGCGGTGTCGATCCGGAAGCCGTCGACCTGGGCGTCCTTGATCCAGTGCTCGTAGATGTCGGCCATGCCCTTGACGACCTTGGGGTGCTCGGTCATCAGATCGTCCAGGCCGACGAAATCCCCGGATTCGGAGCTCTCACCGGCGAAGGTCGAATCGCCGCGGTTGTGGTAGAGCGTCGGGTCGTTCAGCCAGTCGGGGGTCTTGCGCGGGGCGCCGGGCGCGATCTGCGGGGTGTAGGCGAAGGAGTTCTCGTCGAGCTTGGGGAACGGGCGGGCGCCGTCGGCGTAGTCGGCCTCGTCGAAGGGGTGGCCCTTGGTGTCGAGCAGCGGGTAGGACGCCTTCGGCCGGTAGGTGTAGGCGTTCTCCCGGTTGGAGATCACGTCGGCGGTGTGGTTGGTGATGATGTCGAAGAAGACCTTCATCCCCCGTTTGTGGGCCTCCTTGACCAGCAGTTTCATCTCGGCGTTGGTGCCCAGATGCGGGTCGATCCGGGTGAAGTCGGTGATCCAGTAGCCGTGGTAGCCGGCCGAGGCGTTGGCGCCCTCGCCCTGGACGGGACGGTTCTGGAAAGACGGGGTCAGCCAGAGCGCGGTCGTGCCGAGACCCTGGATGTAGTCGAGCCGCTGCAGGATCCCGGCGAGGTCGCCGCCCTGGTAGAAGCCCTTGGACGTCGGGTCGAGACCGGTGGTGAGGCGGTCGCCGGTCAGGCCGCCGGTGTCGTTGGCGCGGTCGCCGTTGGCGAACCGGTCGGCCATGGCGAAGTAGAAGCGCTCCTTGCTGAGCGTCGGACGGAAGGCCGCGGCGGGCGGCTCGGCCGCGGCCGGGATCACCGGCGGCAGCGCGACGTCGAGGGCGAGGGCGATGGCCGCGCGGAGCGAGCGGCGGCGCGGAGAGGACGGGGCCAAGACGGGCCTCCAGGCTCAGGGGGGTGGCTGGCAGCCGGAACCTACTCAAGTTCTTGCAGAACTTGCAAGACTTGCGCAGGGGCTTTCGGGGTGCTTTCAGACCCCGACAACTGCACAGAGCACCGGACTAACGCTCATAAACTCTGCAGGCCCACCCCGGGCGGACGTTAACAAGCCTGTAACGAACCTTGCATCTTCTTGCTGCAAGGGATTTACAGCCTTGCAGCCCGTTGCTAGCGTCCCCGGCACACCCCTCACATCCCCGTGAAAACCCTCATCTAGGAGGAACGCACAGTGCGGCTCACCCCTCTGGTCGGCGCGGTCGCCGGCCTTGCCCTTGTGCTCACCGCCTGCGGCGGCGGCAGCGACGACGACAAGCAGCCGGCCCAGTCGGCGGCCAAGCTGGAAGGCCGCGGCCCGATCACCTTCGTGACCGGCAAGGACACCTCCGGCAACCTGCAGAAGCAGATCGACGCCTGGAACGCCGGCCACCCCGACGAGCCCGCCAAGGTCATCGAGCTCTCCGACAAGGCCGACGAGCAGCGCAACTCCATGATCCAGAACGCGCAGGCCAAGTCCGACGCGTACACCGTCCTCAACCTGGACGTGGTCTGGACGGCCGAGTTCGCCGCCAACCGCTGGATCGCCGAGCTGCCCGAAGCCGACCTCGGCGTCGACAAGCTGCTCAAGCCGACCGTCGAGACCGGCAAGTACTTCAACAAGCTGTACGCCCTGCCGGCCGACTCCGACGCGGGCCTGCTCTACTACCGCAAGGACCTGCTCGCCAAGGCCGGCATCGCCGAGGCCCCCAAGACCTGGAAGGACCTGTTCGCCGCCTGCGACACGATCAAGTCCAAGGTCGCCGAGGCCAAGAGCGCCGACTGCTACGCCGGTCAGTTCGACAAGTACGAGGGCCTCACCGTGAACGCCTCCGAGGCGATCAACGCGGGCGGCGGCCAGGTCGTCGACGGCGCCACCGGCAAGCCGAACGTCAACACCCCCGAGGCCAAGGCCGGACTCGACGTCCTGGTCGGCGCCTTCAAGGACGGCCACATCAGCAAGAAGGCCATCACCTACACCGAGGAGCTCGGCCGCGCCGACTTCCAGGCCGGGAACCTCCTGTTCCACCGCCAGTGGCCGTACCAGTACGCGCTGGCCCAGGACAAGAAGGCCTCCAAGGTCGTCGGCAAGTTCGACGTCGCGCCGCTGCCCGGCGTGAGCGGCCTCGGCGTCTCCACCCTCGGCGGCCACAACTTCGCGATCTCCGAGTTCGCCAAGAACAAGGCCACCGCGGTCGACTTCCTCAAGTACATGACCAGCACCGAGGTCGAGAAGGCCAACGCGCTCGTCATCGGCAAGGCCCCGTCCGTCGCGGCCCTGTACGACGACCCCGAGATCGTCGCGAAGTTCCCGTACATGCCGGCGCTGAAGACCGCCATCGAGAACGCCCAGGGCCGTCCGAAGGCCGTCAAGTACGGCGACGTCACCACGGCGATCCAGGAGGCCGCCTACGGTGCGCTCACCGGGAAGACGACCACCGACCAGGCGCTCACCGACCTCCAGGCCAAGCTGGAAACCCTCACCCAGCAGTAGCTCCTGCGACGAACTGACGCGGCGGGGCCTCCCCTACCGGCCCCGCCGCCCAGTCCTTCCACCCCGTCGCTCAGGAGAGGACCGATGGCGACCATCCTCCGGAAACGACCGGCCACCGACCGCGGCACAGCGGGAAGACCCGCAGCGGACGGCTCGCGCCGGTTCGCGCTCTTGCTGCTGTCCCCCACCTTCCTGGTGCTGGCGCTGGTCGTCGGCTATCCGGTGCTGGCGGGGTTCCGTGAATCCCTCTACGCCAAGTCCGACGGCCTCACCGCCGACGGCTTCGTCAAGGAGGGCTCGGAGTTCGTCGGGCTGAAGAACTACACGGCGCTGTTCAGCGGCGACCGCGGCGACGCGTTCCTGAACGCCTTCTGGAACACGACGTTCTTCACCATCACCACCGTGCTGCTCGAGACCGTGATCGGGATCTGCCTGGCGCTGATCATGCATCAGGCGCTGCGCGGACGGGCGATCATCCGGGCCAGCGTGCTGGTGCCGTGGGCCGTCCCGACCGCGATGTCGGGCCTGCTCTGGCGCTGGATCTTCCAGCCCGACGGCATCGCCAACACCCTGCTCGGCCACCAGATCCTCTGGACCGCGGACGGCTTCCAGTCGAAGATCGCGGTGATCATCGCCGAGGTCTGGAAGACCTCGCCGTTCATCGGGCTGCTGGTCCTCGCGGGGCTCCAGGTGATCCCCAAGGAGGTCTACGAGGCGGCCTCCGTCGACGGCGCGACCGCCCTGCAGAAGTTCTGGCGGATCACGCTGCCGCTGGTCAAGCCCGCGCTCATGGTGGCCGTGCTGTTCCGGCTGATGGACGCGCTGCGCATGTTCGACCTGCCGTACGTGCTCATCGGCGGCCACAAGGACTCCGTCGAGACCCTGTCCATGCTCGCCTGGGACGAGGCGGGCAACCTGCGGTACGGGGTCGGCACCGCCTACGCCACGGTCCTCTTCGTTTACATCGCCGTCATCGCCTACGTCTTCGTGAAGATACTCGGCGCTGATGTGATCGGTACCGCCCGTGAGAACAGGAAGGCACGGAAATGAGCACAGCGCACATCGCGGCGGCACCGCGCACGGCCGTGCTCCGGCGGGTGCTCCCCTATGTGGGAGTGGCGTTCGTCCTGGTCTTCTGCCTCGCGCCCTTCTACTGGATGGTCGTCTCGGCGTTCCGCGCGCCCAGCGACCAGTTCGACTCCAGCGTGCTGCCGTCGCCCTGGTCGACCGAGAACATCCGGGCCGTGTTCGACCCGGACAACTCCTTCGGCCGGTCCCTGCTCAACAGCCTGATCGTGGCCGGTTCGACGACCCTGCTCACGCTGACCATCGCCCTGTTCACCGCCTACACGCTGGCCAGGCTCGACTTCCGCGGCAAGAACGCCGTCCTCGGGATCATCATCGCCACCTCGATGTTCCCCGGGATCTCCCAGGTCCTGCCGCTGCTCAAGCTGTTCACCGACTGGGGCTGGATCAACACCTACCAGTCGATGGTCGTGCCCAGCCTCGGCTTCGCGCTGCCGCTGGCGGTCTGGAACCTGACGGTCTTCTTCAAGCAGCTTCCGTTCGAGCTCGAACAGGCCGCCATGATCGACGGCTGCTCGCGCGGCCAGGCCTTCCGCAAGGTGATCATCCCGCTGGCCGCGCCCGGCGTGTTCACCACCGCGATCCTCGTCTTCATGATGGCCTGGAACGAGTTCATCATCGCGCTGTCCATGGTGAACAAGAAGGAGATGCAGACGGCGACCGTCACGATCTCGAAGTTCACCGGGATGCGCGGCTTCGACCAGCCGTTCGGCACCCAGATGGCCGCGGCCGTCGTCGTCACCGTGCCGCTGGTCGTGATGGTCCTGATCTTCCAGCGCCGGATCGTCGCGGGCCTCACGGCCGGCGGCGTCAAGTAACCACCACCTTTCTCGGGGGACCCCCTACATGACCACGCTGAACCCCAACCCCGCGGGCGGCGCCACCACCGCCGTCCGCTGGTGGCGCGATGCCGTGATCTACCAGATCTACGTGCGCAGCTTCGCCGACGGCGACGGCGACGGCATCGGCGACCTGCCCGGCATCCGGGCACGCCTGCCGTACCTCGCCGACCTCGGCGTGGACGCCCTGTGGCTCACCCCCTTCTACGCCTCGCCGATGGCGGACTTCGGCTACGACGTGGCCGACTACCGGCGCGTCGACCCGATGTTCGGCACCCTCGACGACGCCCGCGCCCTGTTCGACGACGCGCACGCCCAGGGGATGCGCGTGATCGTCGACATCGTCCCCAACCACACCAGCGACCGGCACGCCTGGTTCACCGCGGCGCTCGCCGCGGCCCCCGGCAGCCCCGAACGCGACCGCTACCTGTTCCGCGACGGCCGCGGCGAGCACGGCGAACTCCCCCCGAACGACTGGGAGTCCGTGTTCGGCGGACCCGCCTGGACCAGGATCGCCGACGGCCAGTGGTACCTCCATCTGTTCGCCCCGCAGCAGCCGGACCTGAACTGGGAGAACCCCGAGGTCAGAGCCGAGTTCGAGGACATCCTGCGGTTCTGGCTCGACCTCGGCGTGGACGGGTTCCGGATCGACGTCGCCCACGGGATGATCAAGGCGGAGGGCCTGCCCGACGTCGGGTACACCGACCAGATCGAGATGCTGGGCACCAACGTGCTGCCCTACTTCGACCAGGACGGCGTCCACGAGATCCACCGGTCGTGGCGGCGGCTGCTCGACTCCTACCCCGGCTCCCGCGCGGCGGTCGCCGAGGCGTGGGCCCCCACCCCGGAGCGGCTCGCCAAGTACGTGCGCCCCGACGAGCTCCACCAGGCGTTCAACTTCGCCTACCTGAACGCCGAATGGAACGCGACAGTCCTCAAGCGGATTATCGACGAGTCACTGGCGGCCTCCGACGCGGTCGGCGCACCCGCCACCTGGGTGCTGTCCAACCACGACGTGCGCCGCCACGTGACCCGCTACGGCGACGGCGAGCGCGACCTCCGCCGCGCCCGCGCCGCCGCCCTGTTCCTGCTCGCGCTGCCCGGCTCCGCCTACCTCTACCAGGGCGAGGAGCTGGGCCTGCCGGAGGTGCTGGACCTGCCCGAGGAGTTCCTGACCGACCCGCAGCGCGGCCGCGGCGCCGAAGCGGGACGCGACGGCTGCCGGGTGCCGCTGCCCTGGTCGGGCGAGGCTCCCCCGTTCGGCTTCTCCACCACCGGCTCGCCGTCCGAGACGTCTGGCGCATCCTGGCTCCCGATCCCCCCGCGCTGGCGTGAGCTGACGGTCGAGGCCCAGCAGGAGGACGTCGCCTCGACCCTCTCGTTGTACCGCGCGGCACTGACATTCCGTCGCGAGCACCCTGCGCTCGGTGATGGAACCCTCACCTGGGAGCAAGGCCCGGCGGGGCTGCTGCGGTTCCGCCGCGGCGACTTCCACTGCGCCGCCAACCTGGGCTCCGCACCCGTGGAGATCAGTGTTCCCGGCCCGCTCACCTTGACGAGCGCGCCCGTCGCCGCGGACGGCGCTCACGTGACGCTGCCCACGGACACCGCCGTGTGGTGGATCTCGACGGACGGCGACCACGATGCCCGGTAAATTGAGGGTCATGACGACACGTCTGGCCGATATCGCGGCCCAAGCCGGGGTCAGCGAGGCGACCGTGAGCCGTGTGCTCAACGGAAAGCCCGGTGTCTCCGCCGCCACGAGACAGGCCGTGCTGACGGCCCTGGACGTCCTCGGTTACGAGCGTCCGGCCCGGCTGAAGCAGCAGCGGGCGGGGCTGATCGGGCTGATCGTGCCCGAGCTGACCAACCCGATCTTCCCGGTGTTCGCGCAGATCATCGAGACCTCGCTGGCCATGTCGGGGTACACGGCGGTGCTCTGCACCCAGACCCCCGGCGGCATCCGCGAGGACGACTACACCGAGCTGCTGCTAGAACGCGGCGTCAGCGGGATCGTGATCGTCAACGGGATGCACGCCGACTCCACGGCCGACAAGTCCCGCTACACCCGGCTCACCGACCGGGGGCTGCCGCTGGTGCTGGTCGGCGGCTACCGCGACGACATCGAGGCGCCGTTCATCTCCAACGACGACGCCGCCGCGATCGAGCTGGCCGTCGAGCACCTCGCGAACCTCGGGCACACCAAGATCGGGCTGGCGGTCGGCCAGGAGCGGTTCGTGCCGTCGATCCGCAAGACCGAGGGCTACCGGCGGGCGATGGCGGCCCACGCCAAGCAGGACAAGGTCGACGATCTGATCGTCACCTCGATGTTCACCGTCGAGGGCGGGCAGGCCGCCGCCCAGACCCTGTTCGACCGGGGCTGCACCGCGATCTGCTGCGGCAGCGACATCATGGCGATCGGCGCGATCCGCGCGGCCCGCCAGCGCGGCCTGCGCGTCCCCGAGGACGTGTCGGTCGTCGGCTTCGACGACTCCCCGCTCATCCCCTACCTCGACCCGCCGCTGACGACGATCCGCCAGCCGGTCCGCGAGATGAGCGAGGCGGCCGTCAACAGCCTCCTGGAGGAGATCGGCGGCAACAAGGTGCCCCGCTCCGAGCTGCTCTACCGGCCCGAACTGATCGTCCGCCGCTCCACCGGGCCCGCCCCCCGCTGACCCTGGCCAGCGGGGTCAGCCGAGCTGGACGGAGCGTTTGGCGAGGCCCATCCAGAAGCCGTCGACGGTGGTCTTCTGGGTGCCGAGTTCGCCGTCGGCCGCGCCGAGGGTCACGAACAGCGGCGCGAAGTGCTCGGTCCGCGGGTGCGCGACCCGGCCGGACGGCGCCTTGTGCAGGAAGTCGAGCAGACCGTCGACGTCCTGCCTGGCCAGCGCCTCGGCGCCCCAGGCGTCGAACTCCCGCGACCACTGCGGCGCGTCGTCGGGCCCGGCCGCCGGGTTCAGCCCGCGCAGGTTGTGGGTGAAGAACCCGCTGCCGGCGATCAGCACGCCTTCGTCGCGGAGCGGCGCGAGCTTCCGGCCGATCTCGTACAGCCCGGCCGGGTCGAGTGTCGGCAGCGAGATCTGCAGGACGGGCACGTCGGCGTCGGGGTACATCTCCACCAGCGGCACGTACGCGCCGTGGTCGAGGCCGCGGTCCGGGACGTCCTGCGCACCCGGCACGAGCGCCCGCACCCGGGCCGCCAGCTCCGGCGCCCCCGGCGCGGCGTACCGGACCTGGTAGTAGTGCTCGGGGAATCCCCAGAAGTCGTAGACCAGCGGCACGGTCTCGGTCGCCCCGACGGCCAGCGGCGCGTCCTCCCAGTGCGCCGACACCATCAGCACCGCCGACGGCCTGGGCAGCTCCGCGCTCCACGCCTTCAGCTCCCCCGGCCAGACCGGATCATCCGCCAACGGCGGCGCCCCATGACTCAAGTAGATCGCCGGCATCCGCCCCATGACCCCTCCACCCTCTCCGCCAAACCCCCACATTCCACTAGAGAAAACTTGAGCAATCAAGCATCTATTCCACGATTCCGGTGGGGGTGATGTTCATAGGGCGTTTCTTCGGGTGGTGACCAGGAAACGCTCGATGGTCTCGTGGTCGGGGTGGGGTGGGAGGGGGCTGGTGGCCAGGGCGGTCTCCAGGTCGGCGGTGAGGGTGGCGCGCCAGGCGGCGATCTCGGGCCAGGGGACCTCGCCGCGGCGGACGGACAGGAGGTGGTCGCGGTGGGCCGAGACGTCGACCAGGGGCTCGCCCGTCGTGACCAGATGACGGCCGGAGATCAGCAGGCGGAGCAGGTGCATGACGTGCTTCCACTTGATCGTCTCGGCGGTTCTGGCCCGCTGGAACTGCCGGTCGGCGTAGCGCAGGAACGTGCGGTGGGCCTGCCGCGACAGGAACGCGGGGGCCAGGGCGCGCAGCTCGTCGCCGACCGGGGTGGAGTGCTCGACCAGCGGCGACCAGAGGCACTCCAGGACGGTCGGGTTCGCGTCCAGGGCCAGCACGCAGAAACGCTCCAGCTCCCAGGAGAACTCCTCGTCGCGGGGGCCGTCGAGGTGCGTGGGCGGCTTGGTGAAACGCCAGAACGCCTCGGTCGGGGCGAGGAAGACGCCGCGGCGGTCCACATCGCTGGCATCGGTCGAAAGCCCGTAGGCCGTCGAGCCGACGACCACCGTCAACAGGCGGACATTTTCCTGCACAGAGAGCAAGGGTGGCCTACCGTCCGGAAGGGATGGACTGCGGATACACAGGGTGTTCAACTTGTCACAGAGACAGGAGGCGGCCGTGATGACCGTAGCGCTGGTGGCGACCGTGGGGCTGCTGTGGACGGCCTACGGGAGACTCAACCGGGGGCCGCACAAGTGGCATCTGCGGACGGTCTGGGACGCCCGGATCCCCCTGGTGAAGATCTTCGTGATCCCGTACATCTCGGCGGCGATCCTCGCCCCGCTGACGGTGCTCGTCCTGCTGTGGTGGGCGCCGGACCAGGCCCGGTACATCCTGCTGGCGACCGCGCTCACCCTCTGGGTGTCGTGCCTGTTCTACCGCTTCTTCCAAACGCATGTGCCCCGGCCGGAGGTACCGGGGCACGACGTGCTGGCGAAGCTGCTGCGGCGGGTCTACCAGGCCGATCAGCCCTACAACTGCTTTCCGAGCCTGCACAACGCGTTCGCTGTGATCATCTCGGTGGCCTGGCTGAGGTTCCTGCCGTGGCTGGGCGTGCTCGTGACCGCGTGGTGCGGTCTGATCATCGCCTCGACGCTACTCGTTCGGCAGCACTACGTCGCCGACCTGATCGGCGGGGTCGGGGTAGCGTCCGCCGCCTGCTTTGCGGCACAGCACATGCTGCCCGCATCTCTCGGCGGAGCTTGAGCATGATCAGCGGGATGAACGCCGCGGCGAACAGCTCCGAACCGGCGACCAGCTTCATCCAGCTCTCGCCGCCGGGGATCTTCGCGGCCCAGGCGACGACCGACAGCGACGCGACCAGCGCCCACACCACCATGACCCCGGCCAGCGTGCGACTGCCCGGCTTGGGGAAGGGCAGCCGGCTGACGGCCAGGACGGCCACGCAGACGACCGCGGCGACGGCCACCGGAAGCGGCGGCGACAGCACGATGATCGACACCACGGTGAACGCGCACAGCGGCGCGGGCATCCCGCGGAAGATCCCTGGTTCGTTCGGCGCGGTGACGTACCGGGCCAGCCGGACCACGATCGCCAGGAAGAACGCGGCGGCGGCGACCAGCGCGGGGAGCGCCCGCTGGTCGTCGTCGAAGCCCGCCCAGGCCAGCACCATCGCGGCCGGCACCAGCCCGAAGGTGATGACGTCGGCGAGGTTGTCGAGGTGGGGGCCGTAGGGGGTGCTGCGCCAGCGGCGCGCCATCCGGCCGTCGAACAGGTCGCAGACCGCGCCGATCAGCATCAGCAGGACGGCGCCGGCGAAGAACCGGCTGTCGGTGCCGCGGAAGTCGCCCTGGACCATGATGCTGCGGAGCGCGGCGATGCCGCACAGCGCGTTGCCCAAGGTCAGGAAGTCCGCGGGGGAAAGCCGCTCGGCGACCGGGTCGACCGGTTCCAGCGGCTCGGTCTTAAGAACGGACAAGGTGCGTCTCACCGGCCCTGGTCTTCTGTCCGACGGTCACCGCGGGGCGGATTCCCTGCGGGAGGTAGACGTCGAAGCGTGAGCCGAACCGGATCAGGCCGATGCGCTCGCCCTGGGTGACCGTCGCGCCCTCTTCGAGGTAGGGGACGATCCGGCGCGCCACGGTGCCCGCGATCTGCACGCACTCCAGCTCGCCGATCTCGGTGGCGAACTTCCAGACCACGCGCTCGTTGCGGTCGCTGTCCTTGTTGAACGCGGGGACGTGACCGCCGGCGATGTGATCGACAGAGATGATCTTTCCGGCGATGGGCGCCCGGTTCACGTGGACGTCCAGCGGGCTCATGAACACCGCGACCCTGGTGCGGCCGTCCGGCCACTCCTGGATGCTCTGGACGACGCCGTCGGCGCCCGACAGGAGGAGACCTTCGCCCTCGCGGGCTGGGTCCCGGAAGAACCAGGCCATGCCTCCGGCGAGCCCGGCTGCGGCGATGCCGACCGGGACGCGGAAGCGAGACCGTCTGGCCAGGAACGCGGCGCTCGCGCTGCCTACCAGGCCGGGGATCAGCCAGGGGGCGGCGCCGCGGGCGAAGGTCCTGCCTTCGCCATCCGGCTCGGAACGACCGGGCACTATGTCTCCACTCCTCAAGGTTGTCAGTCGGGTGAGCTTACCCACAGTGGCGAGGATCCGCCTAAAGCGATCTACGCACTGTAGCGTTCCAGCTCCCCAAAGTTACGATATGGCACGATCGGCCCCAGTGTGTCATGAGAAGTCCCGCTCAACCCTGTCTTCAACAGGTTTCTCATATACCGATCATGGTTGACTGGGCGGGATGAAGGAGCAGCTCACGGTAGTCGCACGGGAGGCCGGTGGTCTAGGCGAACCCGCGGTCGTTTACGCCCACCGGGACGTACTCGTACTCCAGGTCGGTGACGTGATCGTGAAATCTCACCACCCTGAGACCCAGGACCTGGCGGAGCGGCTGGCCGTGGCCGCGGCGCACCCCTCCCTCTTTCTGACGCCCCTGGCCCCCGTTAAGTTCCTCGGCGGACGTCTCGTCTCCGTCTGGCCGCTCGGCGAGCCGGTCGATCCGGCCGACCCGGTCGGCGCGCCGTGGGAGGAGGGCGGACGGCTGCTGGCCGCGCTGCACCGGATCACTCCCCCGCCAGGGTTGCCCCGCCAGGGCGCTCCGGCGAAGGTCAGACAGATCGTGTTCGACCGGCTGGCCGAGAACCCGGCGGCGCTGGCCCATCCGGCGGCCAAGGTCGTCCGCAGGGCGTTCGCGGCCCTCCCTGACGTCCTGGAGCCGCCCGGCGGCACCCGTCTCGTGCACGGCGACTGGCATCTCGGCCAGCTCGTGCGGCGCGACGGCGCGTGGAAGCTCATCGACCTGGACGATCTGGGCACCGGCGATCCCGCCTGGGACCTGGCCAGGCCCGCGGCCCTCTACGCGGCGGGCATCCTGCCGCCCGAGGTCTGGTCACGTTTCCTGCACTCCTACCTGGACGCCGGCGGCCCCGCCATCCCGCCCGGCACCGACCCGTGGCAGGTGCTCGACCTTCCGGCGAAAGCTCTCGCGATCCAAACGGCCGCGCGCGGCGTCTCACATGCAGTAGAGGGGGACCGGAACCTCGACGCCTACGAAACGGCACTTATCGATACGTGTGACCGAATCGGCGGCGTTCCAACTGCTTGATGGCGTAAGGTGCCATCAAAAAACGTCTGTCGCGAGCCCCCGGGCCGCGATGGAAAGGTGGCGGAAATGCTTCAGTGCCCGAAGTGCCGGGGCACGATGCGGACCTTCGACCGTAACGGGGTCCACATCGAACAGTGCGAGATGTGTCGCGGGATCTTCCTCGACTACGGCGAGCTCGAGACGCTCGCCCGAGTCGAGAGCCAGTGGCGGCAGGCGCCCCCGCCTCCGCCCGTCGCCCAGCCGGGCTGGGGTGCCGGGCACGCGCCCGTCGTGCACCACCACCACGGTGGCCGTCACGGCCACCACGGCTCCCTCTTCGGGATGCTGTTCAGCACGTGATCCACGCCGTGTGACGCGGTGAAACGGAACCGGCCGGCGCCTTCGGGCGTCGGCCGGTTCTGCTTCACAGCCGCGGGTCGACCGGCTCGGACTCCAGCGCCAGGACGGCGAAGACGGCCTGGTGAACACGCCAGAGCGGGTCCCCTGCGGCCAGCCGGTCCAGGGCTTCGACGCCGAGGGCGTACTCGCGCATCGCCAGGGAGCGTTTGCGGCCGAGGAACCTGTCGCGCAGCCGCTCCAGGTGGTGCGGCTCGGTGTAGTCGGGGCCGTAGATGATCCGCAGATACTCCCGGCCTCTGACCTTGAGCCCCGGCTGGACGGGGTCGCGGCGCGCGCCGGTGCCGGGCTCGACGTCGAGCGGCTTGACCACCATGCCCTCGCCGCCTGCCGCGGTCAGCTCCAGCCACCAGTCGGTGGCGGCCGCCTCGCTCGCCCGGTCGGCGAGGTCGACGACCCGGGAGGCGGTGCCCGTGAGGGTGCCGGTGGGGTCGGCGGCGGCCAGCCGGTCGGCGAACTCCAGATGCCAGAGGTGGTCGCGGGCGATGTGGTTGTGCCCGGCCGAGGCCAGGAGCTGGAACGGGGCGAGCCGCACCCCGTCCAGGCCGTCGACGGGCCAGCAGTAGCGGGCGTAGGCGTCGCGGAACAGGGCGGCGTTCGCCTCCCGGCTCGTCACGGTCGCCAGCAGCCCGTCGATGGGCAGCCCGCGTCCGGCGGCCCGCTCCAGCAGCTCCTTGGCGACGGGCAGCGCGGTGCGCGCCGCCGCCCCGGTCGCGGCGTACTGGGTGCGGACCAGCTCACGCGCCTTGACCGACCAGGGCAGCAGCTCGCAGTCCAGCAGGATCCAGTCGGTGCCGAGCTCGGCCCAGAGCCCGGCCGCCGTGGCGGCGGCCGCGATCCGGCCGATCAGTTCCCCGGTCAGCGCCGGGTCGCCGAAGAAGGCGCGGCCCGTCCGGGTGTAGATCTCGCCGGGGCCCTCGGCGCCGAACACGGCCCGTGCGACGGCCTCGTCCCGGCAGACCAGCGCGACGGCCCGCGAGCCCATGTGCTTCTCCTCGCACACGACCCGGCCGGCTCCCTGGTCGCGGAAGGCGGCGAACGCCTCCGCCGGGTGCTCCAGATACCCCTCCAGCCGGGACGTCGCGACGGGCGCCATGGTCGGCGGCAGGTAGCGCAGCCAGCCAGGGTCGGCGGAGAACCGGCTGACGACCTCGAGCGCGGCGAGCGCGTTCTCCTCCCGGACCGAGACCCGGCCCATCAGCCGGGTCTCGACCCCGCCGACCCCCATGACGTCCTTGATGTTGAGCAGGTCGGCCTTCCGCTCCTGCTCGGCGGCGGCCGGGAACGGTTTCACCGGCTCGTACCAGACCCGCTCGGCCGGCACCGAGACGAGCTCCCGCTCGGGGTAGCGCAGGGCGGTGAGGCTGCCGCCGAACACGGCGCCGGTGTCGACGCAGAGCGTGTTGTTGATCCATTCGGCCTTGGGCACGGGCGTGTGCCCGTAGACCACGGCCGCCTTGCCCCGGTAGTCGTCGGCCCACGGGTAGCGGACGGGGAACCCGTACTCGTCGGTCTCCCCCGTGGTCTCGCCGTACAGGGCGAACGACCGGACCCGCCCGGACGCCCTGCCGTGGAAGTCCTCCTTCAGCCCGGCGTGGGCGACGACGAGCCGTCCACCGTCCAGGACGAGATGGCTGACCAGGCCGTCCATGAACCTGATCGCGGCGTCCCGGAACTCCGGGGTCTCGGCGGCGAGCTGCTCAAGCGACTCGGCCAGCCCGTGCGAGACGGTGACCTTGCGGCCGGTGAGGGCGCGCAGCAGCTTGTTCTCGTGGTTGCCGGGCACGCAGAGCGCGTCGCCGTCGGCGACCATGCCCATCGCGAGCCGGAGCACGCCGGGCGTGTCGGGGCCGCGGTCGACGAGGTCGCCGAGGAACACCGCGCGCCGCGACGGGTGGTGCCCGCCGACCGCCCGGCCCAGCTCGTCATGGCTGAGGGTGTAGCCGAGCTCGGTGAGGAGCCGCTCCAGCTCGATCCGGCAGCCGTGGACGTCGCCGATGAGGTCGAACGGCCCGGTCTCCTCGCGCCGGTCCGACCAGCCCTTCTCATAGACGATCTCGACCTGCTCGACCTGTTCGGGCTTCAGGAAGTAGACGCGTTTGAGCTCCCGGTTCAGCCCGCGCATCCCGCGTTTCAGCTCGCGGAGCTGACGGGGGATCACATGGTCGGGAAGCTGCCGTTCGGGCCGTCCCGCGTTGCGGGACTTGGCCAGCGACTCCGGGACGTCCAGGACGACCCCGACGGCCAGCACGTCGTGGTCGCGCGCCACCTGGATCAGCGCCTGGCGGGCCTTGGGCTGCACGTTGGTGGCGTCCACGACGGTCAGCAGCCCGCGCCGCAGCCGTTTGGCGACGATGTAGTGGAGCAGGTCGAAGGCGTCGCCGGTGGCGGACTGGTCGTTCTCGTCGTCGGACACCACGGCGCGGCAGTGGTCGGAGGAGACCACCTGGCTGTCCTTGAAGTACCGGCGCGCGAAATGCGACTTGCCGGACCCGGACACGCCGATCAGCAGCACCAGCCCCATCTCGGGCAGGCGCAGGACGGCCGGTGCGGTCTCGTTCGTCGGCTCGGTCATCGGGTGAACACCCCCATCTGGGTGGGCGGGCCGACCTCGGGGTCGTCGTCGCCGACCGGTACGTGGCGCACGGTGTAGCCGTAGGCCGTGGCGATCTCGCCGGCCCACGCGGCGAACTCGGCGCGGGTCCATTCGAAGCGGTGGTCGGGGTGGCGCAGGCCCGTCAGCCCCTCGTAGCGCACGTTGTGCTCGACGTTCGGGGTGGTGACGATCACCGTCCCCGGTTTGGCGTGGCCGAAGACGACCTCGGCGAGCGCCGGCAGCCGGGACGCGTCGAGATGCTCGATCACCTCCATGAGGACGGCCGCGTCGTAGCCGGCGAACCGGTCGTCGACGTAGGTCAGCGCACCCTGGAAGACCGAGATCCGTTCGGCCTGCGCCGGCGGCAGCCGGTCGGTCTTGAGCCTGCGGTGGGCGGTGCGGACCGCGCCGAACGCGACGTCCACCCCGGTGACCTTGGTGAAGGACCGGTCGGCGACCAGCAGGGCCAGCAGGGCGCCGGGGCCGCAGCCCAGGTCGAGGACGGTGCGCGCGCCCTCCTGGTGGAGCGCGGCCAGCACGGCCTCGGCCCTGCGCTCGTTGAGCGGGACCTTCCGCTCGTGCTCCTCCGCGGTGCCGACGGGGGTCTCCAGGGCGTCCTCGGGGGCGTCGTCGACCTCGGCGAGCCGGCGCAGCGCCGACTGGACGAGCGTGCGGCGGTTGCCGAGGTAGCGGCGGGTGATCTGGTCGCGCAGCGGGTGCTCGGCCAGCCAGCCCTCCCCGGAGCGGATCAGCTTGTCGACCTCGTCGGGCGAGACCCAGTAGTGCTTGGCGTCGTCGAGGACGGGCAGCAGCACATAGATCTGGTTGAGCGCGTCGGCGAGCCGGACGTCGCCGCGGAGCGTCAGCGTGACGTACCGGGAGTCGCCCCACTCGGGGAACCGCTCGTCCAGGGGGACGGGCACCGCCTCGACCCGCCAGCCGAGTGGTTCGAACAGCCGGCGCGCGAAGTCGGGGCCGCCGCGGCAGGGCAGCGCGGGCAGCGTCAGCTCCAGCGGGATCGGCCCGTCGGCGAGCTCCTGGCGGGAGTCGCAACGGCCGCGCATCGCGGTGCGGAACACGGCGTTCAGCGCGGACGACAGCAGGGAGGAGGCGGCGTACGGGCGGTCGTTGACGTACTGCCCGAGCGAGAAGTCGGGGCTGTTCCTGGCCCTCGTCCTGGTCAGGGTGATCGGATCGACCTCCAGGAGCAGCGCGGCCGTGCAGCGTTCGGCGGTCGCCTCCGGGTAGAAGACGTGCGCGGTCCCCGAGGTCTGCTCGAACGCCTGGACCCGGTCGGGATGCTTGTGGAGCAGGAATCCCAGTTCGGTCGCGGGCGTCATGGTCGTCGTGATGGTCAGGAGCACGCCGTCCAGTCAACCGCACGCCACAACCGGATTTCCTGGCGCGGTAGTCTGCTGGCTCCCCCGAAGATCGGAGAAGCCCGATGCGCACCCTCCTCGCCATCGCCGTGGCGGCGGCCGTCACCGTGCCGCTGACCGCCGCTCCCGCCCAGGCCAAGGCGCCGAGCGTCCGGTTGAGCTATGTCCGGTACGACGCGAAGGGCAAGGACACCGCCAAGAACGTCAACGGCGAGTTCCTCGTCGTGAAGAACTTCGGGAAGTCGAAGGTCAACATCTCGGGCTGGACGATCGGCTACAAGGCCGACCCGAAGAAGACCGTCCTGCTCTACTTCCACCGGAAGAACATGATCATCCTGCCGGGCAAGCAGATCGTCATGCGGATGGGCGACGGCAAGAACACCCGCACCACGCTGTTCCAGAAGTTCCGCCGGCACTCCTGGCCGAACGTCAAGGGCGGCGCCTACCTGTTCACGCCGAGCGACAAGCTGTACGACAGCTGCACCTGGAACAGCAGGCGCGGCTACACCAAGTGCTAGGCGACCGCTAAGGGGTCTCGCGGTAGGTGGCGAGGCCGCGCAGGAGCAGTTCGAGGCCGAACTCGAAGCGCTCGTCGCTGTCGCCGTCGAACATGGGGCCGGTCATGGCGACGACGTTCGGGAACCGTTCGGGCGGCAGGCTCGCGAAGTAGTTCCTGATCGCGCCGAAGTACTCGGTGACGAACTCCTCCTGGCTGCGCCCTTCGGGGATCATCGAGTGCCACTGCGCGCCCTCGTAGGCGTCGCCGGTGACGTAGAGGAAGACGCGGTCGACGAACCAGGCGGCCTGCCGGTCGGGGATCCCGCCCGCCTTCATGATCGCGAGCAGTCCCTCGGTGACGGCGATCGCGCTCTCGCCCGTGGGGATTCCCGCCATCGCGGCCCTGGCCAGGTCGGCGTGGGCGACCAGATTGGCGCGGACCTGGCGGACCACCTCCTTGACCTGCTCGGCCCAGCGCTCCGGATCGGCCCGCGGCACGACGACCTCGCCCGAGGCCCGCTCGACCAGCAGGTTGAGCAGCTCGGTCTTGTTCTCCACATGCGCGTACAGGGAGGCGGGGCCCGTCTGCAGCTCCTGGGCGACGCGCCGCATACTGACCGCGTCGAGGCCCTCGGCGTCGAGGATGCGCAGGGCGGCGTCGACGATCGCCTCCTGGGTCAGCGGCTGCTTGGCCCGGGCGGGCTTGCGCTGCTTCTTCCAGGGCGGTGGCGGCATCTCGACGTTCATGGCGAACATCGTACCAGTCACGAACACTGTTCCCACAAAGAACATCGTTCGTTAAGCGAACAGTGTTTGACAGGCGGGCCGTTCCAGGTCTAGAACAGTGTTCGTCAGACAAACACCGTTCCACACCCCCCTTGGGAGACAGCCCGATGTCCGAGACATCAGCCCCCTTCAAATGGCGCTGGGTCGCCCTGTTCGTGATCCTCGCCGCCGAGGTCATGGACCTGCTCGACGCCCTCGTCACCAATATCGCCGCCCCGTCCATCCGCGCCGAGCTGGGCGGCGGCGAATCCACCATCCAGTGGCTCGGCGCCGGCTACACCCTCGCCATGGCGATCGGCCTGATCACCGGCGGCCGCCTCGGCGACATCTTCGGCCGCAAGAACGTCTATCTGATCGGCGCCGTCGGGTTCACGCTCGGCTCGATCGCCTGCGGCATCGCCCAGTCCCCCGGCCAGCTCATCGCCGCCCGCGTCTTCCAGGGCGTCCTCGGCGCGATCATGCTGCCGCAGGGCCTCGGCATGTTGAAGGAGATGTTCGACGAGAAGGAGCAGGCCCAAGCGTTCGGCCTGTTCGGACCCGTCATGGGCCTGAGCAGCGTCGGCGGCCCGATCCTCGCCGGCTACCTGATCGACGCCGACTGGTGGGGCACCGGCTGGCGCATGATCTTCCTGATCAACATCCCGCTCGGCCTGTTCGCGATCGTCGGCGGCGTGCTGTTCCTGCCCGCCTGGCGCACCGCCAAGACCGTCAGGCTCGACCTGGCCGGCGCGTTCCTCGCCGCCGTCGGCTCCGCACTCATCATCTTCCCGCTGGTCCAGGGCCGTGAGCACGGCTGGCCCGCCTGGTCGTTCGCGCTGATCGCCCTGTCCGTCGCGGTGTTCGGGTTCTTTGCCTGGTTCGAGGCCCGCAAGTCCCGCACCGGCGGCGACCCGCTGGTCGAGCCCAGCCTGTTCCGCAAGCGCGGCTTCTCCGGCGGCATGGTCCTCGGCCTGGTGTTCTTCTCCGCGATGACCGGCTTCTGGCTGACCTTCAGCCTCTACACCCAGATCGGTCTCGGCTACTCGCCGTTCAAGGCCGGCATGGCGGGCATCCCGTCCTCGATCGGCATGGTCGTCGCGTTCATCGCCTCCCAGGCGCTGCTGAAGTACGGCCGCAAGGTCATGCACGGCGGGCTGCTGATCATGGCCGCCGGTGTGGCCGGGGTCATCGCGACCCTCGAATGGCAGGGGCTCGCGGTCACCCCGTGGCAGCTCACCCCCGCCCTCGCCGTCACCGGGCTCGGGATGGGGTTCGTGATGGCCCCGTTCTTCGACACCGTGCTCGCCTCGGTCGAACCGCACGAGACCGGGTCGGCGTCCGGGACCCTCACCTCCGTCCAGCAGCTCGGCGCGGCCCTCGGCACCGCCGTCCTCGGCACCGTCTTCTTCGAGAAGATCAAGCACGCCGACTTCGTCGCCGCCGAGCAGTTCACGCTCTGGTTCGAGCTCGGAATGCTCGCCCTGGTCTTCGGCGCGATCTTCCTGCTTCCCAAGCACGCCAGGCCGCAGGAGCCCGAGCCCGCCGAACCGGCACTCGCCAAGGTCTGACGCGCGACCCCTCGAAGATTCCCCTCAAAGACCCCGCTTCGGCGGGGTCTTTCGCCTTAACCGGACGGCTCGTCCTCGGCGCGGATGCCCGCGATGGCCGCGGCGGCGAACCGGCGGACATGGGCGCGCATCGCCTCGTGGTCGGCCGGGTCCGCACCGAACAGCCTGCTGAGATGCGGCATCGACAGCGGCCAGATCGCCAGGCCGATCAGCGTGGTCATCAGCATCCCGGTCTCCGGCGACGCCTGTCGGCCGAGCCCCTTGGCCAGCGAGACCGCCTTGGCGCCGCACCGGTCGGCCCGCCACTGCGGATGCTCGCGGGGCTGGTCGTGCAGGCCCTCCCAGACCAGCAGCCGGCGGGCGTCGGGGTGGGCGCGGAAGAAGTCGAAGACCTCGCCCACATAGGCGACGGGGTCCTCCCCCGGCATCGTGATCGCCCAGGAGAGCTCGTCGAGCACCTGCTGCATGACGGCGTCGAACAGCTTGTCCTTGCTGCCGAAATAGCCGTAGATGCGCTCCTTGTTGACGCCCGCGCGGGCCGCGATCCGGTCCACGCGCGCGCCGGCGACGCCCATCTCGGCGAACTCGGCGCGAGCGGCCTTCAGCAGGGCGTCTTTGGTCTCGGTGCCGGACATGGCGCCGATCCTATCGCGACCAACCGGTCAGTTGACGTCCAACCAACCAGTTGGTTATGTTGCCGCCATGACCATCACCCCGGGACCCGCCCAGGCCCCCGCCGCGACGGAGTCCGCCCCGGCCGCCGCCTACGCGCCGTTCGGCCGGACCACGGCCGTCCTCGGCTTCACCGCGCTGATCGCCACCGGCCAGCTCTACGGAGTCATCCCCCAGCTCGACGCGATGGCCCGCGACTGGCGGACGGGACCACACGCCCTCACCTGGCTGGTGACCCTGTTCGGGCTCGGCTACGCCGCCGGGTTCCTGCTGTTCGGGCCGCTGTCGGACCGGCTGGGCCGGCGCCGGGTGATCGTCGCCGGGGTGGCGGCCACCGTCGTCACGACCGTCCTGGCCGGGCTGGCGCCGAACGCCGAGTCCGCGTTCGTGCTGCGCTTCCTGCAGGGCCTGACGATCGGCGCGTTCCCGCCGGTCGCGTTCGCCTACATCGCCGAGCGGATCGAACCGCGCCGCCGCCTGGTGACGGCGACCGCGATGACCACCGGTTTCCTGTCCTCGGCCGTGGTCGGGCAGCTCGCCGCGCAGGGCGCGGTGGCGTCCGCCGGGTGGCGCTGGTTCTTCCACGGTTCGGCCCTGCTGTTCGCGGTCGCCGCGGTGCTGCTGGCACGGGTCCTTGCGGACACGCCGCCCGTCGGCGGCTCCCC
>NZ_BAAGZI010000014.1:0-40362 GCF_054778695.1 Actinocorallia lasiicapitis | reverse complement strand
CCAGCAAGCACGTCGGCGAGTGCGGGACCGTCGAATGGGCGTCCGACGCCGAACAGCGGCACGAAGCCGGCACCCCGAACGTCCTCGGCGCGATCGCGCTGGCCGCGGCCTGCTCGGCGCTGACGGGCTGGGACGAGATCGTCGCCGAGGAGCGGCGGCTGCTCGCCCGGCTCAGGTCCGGGCTCGCCGGGATCCCGGCCGTCCGCGAGCTGAGCCTGTGGGGCCCCGGGCATCCGCGCGTCGGGATCGTCTCGTTCACCGTCGAGGGGCACCCCGCGCGGCAGGTCGCCGAGTACCTGTCGCAGGAGCACGGTATCGGGGTGCGGGACGGCAAGTTCTGCGCGCACCCGCTGGTCAAGCGGCTCGTCGGCGAGGGGACGGGCGGCTGCGAGAACGCCGACGGGACGGCCGTGCGTGCCAGCATCGGCATCGGCACCACCGACGAGCACGTCGACCGGCTCGTCACCGCGCTGCGCGGCCTCGCCGGGTAGGGTCCCGGCCATGGAGACCTGGTCGACGCTGGAAGAGCTCGCTGCCGCCAGAGAACGGTTCGCGGCCGCGCTGCCCGGCTGGCGGGCGCCGGCCGTCCATGCCCTGGGGACGACGGACGGCACGACGACCGACTTCCTGATCGTCAACGAGGGGGCGGCGCTGACGGCCGTGGTGCTGTCCACGGTCTGTGGGCATCGGCGCGGATCGGCGTCCTACGAGCTGACCGAGGCGCAGCTCGACGAGGCGATCGCGCTGCAGTCGCCCGCCTCGGCGTGCCAGGACGTCAAGCATCCGAATCTGGCGGTCTGGCGGGAACTGCGCAGCCGTCCGCTCCCGCCGGGGCACCGGATCGTGGTCGTGTTCCTCGACGACGATCCGCAGGTGGAGCGGTTGCGGGCACGGCTCACAGAATGAGGCGCGGCAGATCCGGACGGGTCGGGCGCGGCTTCCACTCCCGCGGGTACCCCAGCGACACCTCGGTGAAGGGGACGCCGTCGTACACGGTTTCACGTGGAACGTGGAGGTGGCCGTAGACCATCGCCGCCACGTTGAACCGCGTGTGCCAGTCGGCGGTCAGATCGGTGCCGCACCACTGGGCGAACTCCGGATACCAGAGGACGTCCGTGGGCGTGCGGACCGTCGGATAGTGGTTGACCAGGACGAGCGGGATCTCCGGCTCGCACGCCGCGAGCCGTTTCTCCGTCGCCGCGACCCGGGCGGCGCACCAGTCCTGACGGGTCGGGTAGGGATCGGGGTGCAGGAGGCGTTCGTCGGTGCAGACGACGCCCGTTCGCATCGCGTAGTCCATGCCCTCTTCGCGGGTCGTGCAGCCCGGGGGCAGCCAGGTGTAGTCGTAAAGCAGGAACATCGGCGCAATCCGGACGTTCCCTGTGGCGGCCTCGAAGATCGGGTAGTCGTCTTCGGGGGTGAGGACGTCGAGACCGCGGCAGAGGTCGACGAGATGCTCGTAGCGGGCGACACCGCGCACCCCGCCGGCCTCGGCTTCACTGACCGTCCACAGGTCGTGGTTGCCGGGAGCCCAGACGATCCGGGCGAACCGCTCCTTGAGGACGGTCAGAGTCCACTCGATGTCGGCGACCTTGTCGGCGACGTCACCGGCCACCAGCAGCCAGTCATCCTCGCCTCGCGGCCTCAGCCCCCGTACGACCTCCCGGTTCTCCTGGTGAGAGACATGCAGATCGCTGACCGCCCACAGGTTCGCCACCCCCTCATTCTGACCTCTCCCCGATCCGATCCACCACCTTCTGGGCGACGATCACACCCTCATAGTGGACATGCCCGACGGGGCCCCACCTGTCGGTCGCGAACACGGTGCGGCTACCGAGCAGCGCGAACGTCTCGGGGTCGAAGAGAAGCTGGTGCTTCTCGTCCTCGACGCCCGGCGACTCGATCGCCACGGCCGGTCGCTTCATGCGATCGCGGACGCCCTCGATCACCTTCGCGCCCGGATACCGGGCGAAGACCGCGAAGAGCCCGGCCCTGCTCCAGGGGGGCAGGACGACCCGCGCGGACGAGTAGGCGGACGACAACTGCCCGAAGTAGGCATCGCTGCCAGGCGGTGCCGAACTCTCGTCGGCCAGCCAGGTTTCGAGCCGGTCCAGCTCGATGGGGAGCTCCTGTGTCGGAGGTCCCTGGCGGAGCTCGGGGATGTGGCAACCGGCCGGAAGCTTGTCCGGATTCGTCACGAGGGGCTCCTGGAGCGTCATGTCGGCGTCCGGGGGAAGGCAGCGCCAGCGCAGCGGCCCCTTTCCCTGTTGGACGGCGTCGCCGTGGCGGCGGTCCAGGGAGGTCCACGCCCTCGTCGGCTCGCGGTATTTCAGCGGAGCGCTGCCCATATGGGTGTCGGGGGTGTCGTTCTGATAGCGCACCGACTCGACGTACAGGAAGCGGTCGCCGTCCGGTGCGGTGAACGCCGTCTTCGTCGCGGCGATCCGCTGGGCGCGCTCGACGATCCCTTCGGCCGTCAGCGTCTTGTCCGGGGTGTTCAGTGGGCGGGTCGGGGTTCTGTCGGAGGTGGACAGGAGGATGGAGGGGACGACGATGAGGGCGGCGGTCGCGGTGGCGGCCAGGACCATCAGCAGGGGGCGCGACGGGCGGAACGGTGAACGGCGGCGGCGGGTCGGTGAGCTCAGGTCGCGGAGGGTGCGGTGGCGGAGGGCGGTGAGGTTCGGGGGGTGGTCGAGGGCGGTACCCAGATCGGTGACCAGGGCCAGTTCGTCCAGGTTCAGGTCGTCCATGTGTCGGCTCCCTTGAGGGACTTGCGGAGTTTGGTGCGGGCGCGGTTGAGGCGCGAGCGGACCGTGCCCACGGCCACGCCGAGTGCTTCGGCGGTCTGCTCGTAGTTCAGTTCGGCCCAGGTGGTGAGCAGGAGGACGTCCCGTTCGCCCCGGTTCAGCCGGGCGAGGGCGCGGGCGATCTCGGCGCGGGCGCCGTGGGCGCTGACGCGGTCGGCGATGTCGTCGGCGGGGAAGTCGTCCGTCTCGACGGTCAGCCGGGCGAACGCCCGCAGATGCGCCGATTCGGAGCGGTGGTGCCGGGAGATGAGCCTCGTCAGGATGCCGAACAGCCACGGACGG
Organism: Actinocorallia lasiicapitis; assembly: GCF_054778695.1. Classification (NCBI taxonomy): domain Bacteria; kingdom Bacillati; phylum Actinomycetota; class Actinomycetes; order Streptosporangiales; family Thermomonosporaceae; genus Actinocorallia; species Actinocorallia lasiicapitis. Next base: position 37,273 of record NZ_BAAGZI010000014.1, on the reverse strand, counting down.
GCGTCCGGGTAGGCGGGGTCGAAGGTGTTCCGCCGCTGGAACGCGACGAGGAACGTCTCGTTGACGACGTCGTCGGCTGCTTCGGGGCCGAGCCGCCGGGTCGCGTACCGATGGAGCATCCCGGCGTAGCGGTCGAAGAGGACGGCGAACGCGTAAGGGTGGTCTCCGGTGAGCGCTTCGGCGTCGGAGATCGTCAACGCGGTCATGGGAGGGTGGCGCTGGGGATCATGGCGGCCTTACTCGGGGGGAAGGGACGTCATGTGTCGCCGGGAACCGTCGGCAGGGTTCCCGGTTTCTTCGTTCGGAGGTCAGATCGGGGTTCGGTCCCAGGATCCGTCGGCCTGCAGCCAGGCCTGGTGGCCGCGGTCCAGGTCGGCGAAGGGGATGACGGCGGGCTGCTCGCCGAGGATCCGGGCCAGCGGGACGAGCGTCACCTCGGCGTCCGCGATGGGGCCGCCGTCGAGGAACTGCCAGTGCCCGTCGGCGGTGTGGACGATCCCGCAGATCTCGTTGCCGCCGAGCACCCGGTGCAGGGTGGCGACGGGCTCCGCGGGCAGGGCGTCGGCGAACGGCCAGGGTGTCAGCTCGGCGAGGTGCAGCCACATGTTCGGCGGGTGCTCCGCCCGCGGCACCCACAGTTCCGGCTGGAGCTCGTCGCCGCCCGGCCACCGGACCTGTGTGACGGGCACCGCCCTGCCGTAGAAGCCGTCGAGCCACCCGAACAGTCCCCGCCAGTCCTCGTCGACGGTCCGCCGCTCGACGGGAAGCGCCCCGTCCCGCGCTCCCGCGACCTCGTCGAGGACGAACTGCAGATCGGTGACGGGCAGCCCGAACATCGCCAGTTCCGGCACCCCGAACGAATGCCACAGCCCCACGGTGAACGCCCAGGCCGGTTCCTCCCGCACCCCGACGACGCTCCACCCGTGCTCCCGCACCCGCGCGGCGACATCCTCGTACTCCGCCCCGACCGCATCGCGGCAGATCACACACCCACAACCCATGATCGAGCAGGCTACCGTCCGGCTACCACACCCTCGCGCAGCCCGCGCATGTTTCCCACAGGTTGTGGATAACTCACCCGTCTCCCCAGTCAGCGCCCCTGGTGCGCGGAGAAGTTATCCACAGCCCTGTGGACGGTCGGCTTCGTGGCACACGGCGAAGAGGTTCAATGGTCGGGTCAGGCCGTGAGGACGCGGAGGGGTTCATGGGTGAGCTGGGAGAGGGCGGTGTCGGTGGTGGGATCGGCGGGGAAGTAGACGATGGCCCGCAGGTCCTCGTCCAGGAAGAGGAGGGTTTCGTAGGCCAGCCGCAGCTCCCCGGCGGACGGGTGGATGAGCCGTTCGACACCGTTGCGGATCGGGGAGGCGGCGATGGGACGGCGGAAACGGTCGGAGAAGGCGGAGCCGCCCGTGACCGTCAGCTCGTCGACCAGATGCAGAAGATGAGGATCGGCCGGGCTGTTGCCGTGCCGGAGGACCGTGACGGCGTCGTCGGCGGCGCGATCCCAGTCCGGATGGGTGGCACGGGCTGTGGGCGACGCGAACAGATAGCGGTTGAAGTTGCCGGACTCGACGATCGGCCCGGCCATCAGACGGTAGGAGTCCGTGCAGGTCAGGACTTCACCCAGCCGGTTGAGCAGGATGGCGGGAGCCGGATCCAGCCGGTCGAACAGGGCCCGCACCGTCGGCCGGATCTCCTGGACGGGCGGCTGCACGCCGGGGCAGCACGACAGCGAGTCGCCGCCGGACGCGGCCTTCGCGGCGAACCGCAGATAGGTCCGCTCGTCGGGCGACAGGCGCAGGGCGTCGGCGAGGGCGCCGAGCACCTGCGGCGAGGGGTTGCGGTCGCGGCCCTGCTCCAGCCGGGTCAGATACTCCACGCTGACGCCCGAGAGCTGCGCGACCTCGGACCGCCGCAGCCCCGGGGTGCGGCGCCGCTGCCCGGACGGCAGGCCGACATCGGACGGGGTGAGGGCTTCCCGCCGGGAGCGCAGGAACGCGGCCAACTCGATATCGCTCACGCCACAAGAAGCTACCCGCTGAGGCGGTGCTTATCGTGGCCGTGCCAAGGCCAGCCTCGGCACGGTCTTCCTGGCCTGCGGGAACGGCGGCACGGTTGACCCATGAGCGACGAGAACAACAAGACCGAGAACAGTGAACTGCGGGTGGCCGTCATCGTGGCGAGCGTCAGGGGCGGCAGGCACGCCCCGGTCGTCCGCGACTGGTTCCTGGGCCATGCCGCCCCCGCCTACGCCCTCGACGTCATCGATCTGATCGACGTGGACCTGCCGCTGTCGCAGCCCGGCTTCGGCGAGGAGCCGCCGGCCGGCGTCAAGGCCGTCCTCGAGGAGGTCGGCTCCCGGCTGGAGCGTGCCGACGCCTATGTCGTGATCACGCCCGAGTACAACCACAGCTACCCGGCCGCCCTGAAGAACCTGATCGACTGGCACTACACGCAGTGGCGCGCCAAGCCCGTCGCGCTGGTCTCCTACGGCGCCTGGTCGGGCGGGATCCGTGCGGCCGAGCATCTGCGGAACGTCTTCGCCGAGATGCACGCCGTCACGATCCGCGACGCGATCAGCATTCCGATGGTCCCCTACGGGGCGTTCGGCGAGGACGGCCGGCTGGCCCGCGACCCCGAGCTCCTCGACGACGCCGCGAAGAAGCTGCTCGACCAGCTCGACTGGTGGGCGCGCTCCCTCGCCGAGGCGCGGGAGAAGCGTCCGTACACGGTCGGCTGACCAGCCGGCACCGGGAGGCCGTTGACGATTGTTGAAGGGAAATTTACACTGCGCTGGGCGGCCTCCCGGTGCAAATCCGGGGGGGTTACAGAGGGGATCCGAATGGCCTCCACTTTCGATTTGATTGTCGTAGGCGGAGGCATCATCGGATGTGGAATAGCCGAACGTTTGCGTAGCGAATTTCCTCGTATCTGTGTGGTCGAGCGTGGCCCTGTGCTGGGGCGGGGTGCGTCGTTCGCGGCCATGGGCGGCATCACGCCGCATCTGGGTGACCATTGTCTGGGGCCACTGGGACTCATGGCGGAACGCAGTCGCGCGCTGTTCCCCGGCTGGACGGCCGATATCGCGGCCGAGTCCGGTCTTGAGATTCCCATACTGCCCGTCGGTCTGCTGCAGGTGGCGGCCGACGAAAAGGAATGGGAGCGGTTGCGGGCCGACGTGATGCCGATCCTGCGGGAGCGCGGCATCGGCGCCGAGATGGTGGAGGCGGACACGGCTCGCGACATCGAGCCGATGCTCGGCCCCGAGGTCGTCGGCGGCCTGGTCCAGCCGCATGACCTGGCCGTGGAGCCGCCGCACATCGTCGAAGGGCTCAGCAGGATCGTCACGATGGCGCCGGGGATAGAGGTGCTCGCCGGCACGTGTGTGGTGTCGGTCAGTGCTCGCGCCCGCGACGCGGCCGTCCTGCTGGGGAACGGCACCGTGCTGACCGCGGACCGGGTGGTCGTCGCGGCGGGCCACCACAGCGCGCGGCTGCTCGGCTTCTCCGACCGCGGTCTGTTCCCCGTGAAGGGCCAGGTGCTGGAGTTCGCGGCGGGGACGGTGCCGCCGCTCCGGATCCAGCTGGATTCCCTGCTGATGGTCGCGGGCGAGGAGGAGGTCGTGTTCGCGCTGCCGAGGGACGACGGCCGGATCGTCGCCGGTGTCACCTTCGAACCCGGTCTCGACGACTGCGAACCCACCGACGAGGCCCGCATCCTGCTTCTCGACAATCTGCGCCGGATCGCCCCGGCGCTGGCGGCCGTGCCCGTCGCCCGGATGTGGGCGGGAGTGCGCCCCGGCACCGCCGACGGAATGCCGGTGATCGGCTTCCTCGACGAAAGGCAGCGTGTGCTCGCCGCCACCGGCCACTACGGCATGGGGATCACTCTGGCGCCGCACACCGTCGAGCTGGCCGCGACCCTGCTGACCGGCCGTCCCCTCACCGACGACGACGTCCACGACCTGCGGATCAGTGATCCGCACCGGTTCAGCGGGGTGTCACTGCAGAAGAGCGGGCGCCGATCTGAAGATTCGTTCGCCCACTGACCGTCCGTGCCGCCGCAGCACCGGCTGGAGCAGTTCGGCCACCTCGGCGGCGCATCCCCACGACAGCGTGACGCCCGACCCGCCATGCCCGTAGTTATGGATGACCGTAATTCCGTCCACTTCGGTGAGCTCCAACCGGACCGAATCCCGTGCCGGACGCAGCCCGACCCGGTGCTCGATCAGCCGTGCGCTGGCCAGGAGCGGCTGCACCTCCGCGCAGCGATCGATGATCGACTGCCCGATCTCGGGGTCGGGGGCCAGATCGGTCCGATCGGAAAGCACGGCTCCGCCAAGGACCACAGTGTCTTTGTGGCAGATGAAATAGGTCGGTGAGTCGGATTCAGGATAGTCAGAGAAGAAGCCCGTCGTTAGACCGGGATTCTCAAGAACGACCAGCTGACCCCAGAGGGGATGGAGCTCATGGTCGGAAACCAGCTCACCTGCGCGCAGGCCCGTGCAGTTCACGATCGCGGCGGATCCGTCGGCGACCTCGGTGAGATCCCGGACGCCTTGCGGCAGGATCTCTATCTCGACGCCCAGCGCGGACAGCCGTCCGGCCAGGTATTCCAGATGGACGGGCATGTCGATGATCGGAACTCGGTAACGCCAGCCTCTGACGTATCCGGTGGGCAACTCACCGTTGTCGACCATATGAAACCGAGGCAGTTTCGTTACCCACTGAGCTGGGTCGATCGCCAGACGAGTGGCTTCGAGGCCGGTTACCATGGCGACGCCAGAGTCATCTTCGCGGCTCATTTGTTCAAGCTCGTCAAGAGACTGGCGACTCCAAGGAGTAACCCTGGGGTCAGGCGAGAAGTAGGGCCCCCACAGTGCGCCGGCTTTGGCGGAAGTGGTCTCCGTGAGCGGTTGATCGCTGATCAGCCTGACCGGAACTCCCATTTCGGACAGAGTGATTGCCGTAGAAAGGCCGATCACTCCCGCACCAATGATCACCACGTCCGCAGGGGATCGCATGAGGGCTCCTGGTTTTCTTGCCGAGGAGAGTTGGCTCGTCAAGATTCGGCTAGTGGGGTGGGCTCGCTGTTTAAGGAAGATTACCATCAGCCTATGGCGGCTGTGGAGCACCTATCGTATGACCTTCCGAAGAAGAAGGGTGAGTACCTCCCCGACCCTGATCAGCCCGTTGATCGGTGGCTACAGGCCGCTAATGCGTCTAACGCGAATACCGTAAAAGCGACGATTGAGAATATTGTTGGCAGCGGTCAAGACGTAGCCTTTATCGTCGATCCGTTCTCGGGCGGCGGCAGTGTCGCGATGGCGGCGCGGAACATGGGAGTTCCTTTCTACGGGCTGGAGATCGATCCGGTTCTCGCCTGTGCAACTCTCGCGAAGCTGACGATCGGAAAAGATGAGATTCCCGCGCTCTCCCGCGAGTGCCTGGACGTCGTCGCCGAAGCACGCAGGCATCTGGCCGCGGCCGGGAGCGGAAAAGAACTCTCCGAGGCCGAGATCGAGAAGGACCGTCGCGCGATCAGACCGGTCACGCCGTCGCGGATCCTCTGCGCCGACGCCACGGACGTCGACGCCTGGTCCGCTCTCGCACTGCCCCGTCAGGGCCACGCCGTGATCTACACGTCGCCGCCGTTCGGGGTCTCCTCGCCCCGGTTCGCGCTCCCGGCGAGCCTGCACGACCGGGCCGGTGACGTGCTCCGCCGCGGCGGAGTGATGATCGACTGCGAGCCGCCCGCGGTGTTCCCCAACTACATCGACATCGCCAAGCTCACGCTGAAGCTGGTGATCCCGTTCCTGGCGAGCGTGACCCTGATCGTCGAGCACGAGAACGACGACCAGCAGCACGACTCCCGCGACGAGCTGGCCGAGGTCTTCGGCGAGCTGGGCCGCAAGTTCAACCGCCGCGTCACCGGCCGGAAGGTCCTCGAGACGCAGCCGTTCTCGGGCCGCGGGATGTTCTCGCTCGTCACCTGCACGATCGAGGGCCCCCAGAGCGAGAGCACGCCGCGATGAGCACCGTGCTGGTCACCGGAGCCAAACTCGTCCCCGCCGAGGCGCTCGAACTGATCGAGAGCAGGGGGCACTCGGTCCGGCACGTGACCGAGGAGGAACTGGACAGCGGCGAGCTGGACCAGGCGCTCCGCGACGTCAGCGGATATCTGATCGGCGGGGTCGAGAGCCCCACCGCGGAGCACTTCGACAAGCACGCCGAGACCCTGAAGGCCGTCGCGTTCGTCGGCACCGACTTCAAGGCGTTCGTGCCCGGCTGGGAACGCGCCTTCGAACTCGGGATCCCGATCATCAACTGCCCGGGCGCGAACGCGATCTCGGTCGCCGAGTTCACGATCCAGCTCATGCTGATGATGGCGCGGCCGATGGTCAACCAGATCCTCGCCGAAGGCGGCCGCACCCTGCTCGGCGACGACGCCCCGCCCGTCCCGTTCGAGGGGATGGAGCTGGCGGGCCGGACCCTCGGCATCGTCGGTCTCGGCCGGATCGGCACCCGCGTCGCGGCCGTCGCGACGGCGCTCGGGATGAAGGTCGTGTACAACGCGCGGCGTGAGGACCCGGCCTCGCATCTGGAGTTCCGCGAGCTGGACGAGCTGTTCGCGACCGCCGACGTGATCTGCCTGCACCGGCCGAGCGCGGGCCCCGGCCGTCCGGCGCCGATCGGCGGCGACCTGCTCAAGCTGATGCGTCCCGGCAGCCTGCTGATCAACGCGGGCCATGAGGACCTGGTCGACCCCGAGGCGCTGGCCAGCGCGGTCGAGCACGGGGTGCGGGCCGCGTTCGACTGCGTCGGCAAGGGCGAGGAGTGGGATCAGCTCCTGCGGTTCCCGCCCGAGCGGTTCCTCGCGGTCAAGCAGATGGGCTACAGCACGTTCGACGCCAACCGGCGGACCGGGATGATGGCGGCCCGCGCCGTCTGCGACGTCCTGGAAGGGAAGTCGAGCCCGCTGGTGAACAACCCCTAACGCGGCGGGGGTTGCGGGAACGGGGTCGCCGACTCCCAGAGTGCGCGGTACTGGCGGACCCTGTCCTGGACGTCCTCCTTGTTGAGGGCGAGCTGGGTCTTGAGGAAGGTGGGGCGGTCCGCCCTGGTCGCGGGGGTGGTGACCTCGTAGCTGACGACGTCGTCGAAGATGATCGTGTCGAAGAGCTGCTGGGTCGAGGCGGAGACCTTCGCCAGATCCAGCACCCTGACCTCGATGCCGAGCCCGCTGTGCTCGGCGCACATCGCCTGGAAGGCCGGGTCGCCTGCCATGCCGTCGCGGTCGAGGATGAACACCCGGCGCACCCGGACGCCCCGCTCGTTGATCGCTTTCTGCTGGTGGTCGAGGTAGCGGCGGCCCAGATCCGTCGCCCAGAAACCGCCGTAGCCGTCCGCGCTCAGATCGACGATGCCCAGGCTGACGGCGTCGATGCTGTACTGGGCGCAGCGGGTGAGCGACAGGATCCAGTCGCGGTCCTCGCCGTCGTAGAAGACGACGCCGCCGTCGCCGAGTTCCTTGAGGAACCGCGCCACCCGGTTGATCTCGGCCTCGGCGATGTCGTTGAACAGCGCGGGCCGGTCGGCGACGAACCGCGAGTTCATCGCGAGCTGCGCGATCTGCACCTTGCTGAACCCGTCCTGGACGAGACGGGACATCGCGAGATGGTGATCGGCGAGCCGTCCGTCCAGCGCGTCGACCCGGCGCCGGAAATCCCAGACGAACTGGGCGAGCAGCACCACCGACGCGACGAGGATCGCGACCGTGAGCTGCGGGGCCCGCCCGGGGCCCAGCGCGTCGGTGGCCAGATAGGCGATGAGGCCGACGGCCAGCGTGCTGACTATCTTGACCGGTACGTTCGCGGGGGGCTGGCTCATGCGCATCCGCTCTACTTGCCGGCGGCCGCGCTCAGCATGGATATGGTGCCCAAGGCCAGCTGGTCGCGCACCCGGTTGACTGATATTTCCCACTGTCGCGTCAGCCCCTGAACCCTGTCAAGAGCATTCCACAATGGCAGCAATTCGGGTGTGATCCTGGCGCCCGGCATCCAGTGGTGCAGCACATGATCGATGACGGGACGTACCCGGTCCACCATTCTGCTGGTAGAGCCGTTGCCCAATTCAGCGCGTTCGAGAATGCCTTCGACCGTGCCGAGCAGCCAGTCGTGCAGGGCCATGTCCTCGATCAGATCGAGCATGTCCGGAATATTCTGGCCGGGAATGGACAGACGCAGAAGCCGCGTGCCATCGGTGAGGATCTTGAAACGGAAAATTTCCCTGCCGCCCGGTTCCGGACACTGGAAAGCCCAACGCCACGATCCCCGCGACGCCTTGACGGGAAGTCCGCCGTCCAGCAGCGGCGACGACTGCACGTTATTCATCGTGTGTTCCGCGATGACGCCGAGCTGGATTCCGAGAAAGCCCCGCTCGTCCTCGGCATATCCGGCGGCGGTGTCGTCGGCGTTCATTTTGCCGAGCACCTCGACGGTGCCGGGATGGCCCAGGTAGTGGCTCCACGGCAGCCGGTACCCCTTCGCCGACGGCACCAGCGACGTGTAGGCGCACGCCTGGAGCACCCGCCCGCCGGTCAGCGTCGCACGGGCCGCGACGGTGCCGACCCCGCGCACCCGGCGGCCGTTCTTCGACGGGATCGAGCAGTCCACGCCCGTCAGCGGTTCGGGTGACACCGCGTACGGCCGGGGTCTGTTCGCGTGCCTGACCTGCTCGCCGGGGACGAGATCGAGCAGCGCGGAGGCGAGCTCGCGGGAGAGCTGACGGGAGTGGCGGGCGAAGCCCGTCCGCACCTCACCGAGGGTGAGGGGGCCGTCAGACATCGTCGGAGAAGACATGCGAAACCCTCCGCCACAGATCGTCAGGGAGTTCGACGCCCTGGCCTTGCGCCTGCTGGGCGACCTGCGCGGCGACCACCGGATCGACCGCGACCTGGCTGAGGATCAGCCGGACGGCGGCCTCGGTCTGCGCGAACCTGGTCTCCAGGACCGTCATGGTGCGGAACGCGTAGAACGGGTGGGCCCGTTCCCCGAGCCGGATCACGGCCGGCAGCTCCGACCAGCTATCGGGATAGTCGTCCTGCCATTGCTGCGGGGTGACGATCGCCTTGCCCTCGTGCCGGAGCAGGCCGAGCCTCAGCAACTGCCAGACGGCGGCGAGGAACGCGCACGACCAGCGGCGCTCGCCGTCCACGACGTCCCAGAGCTGGACGTCCATGCTGATCGAGTGGGCGCGGGCGCCGTTCTCCTTCGGCGGGGTCCAGCGGCGGCGTCCCGCCATCGCCTGGTCGACCACCGAACCCGGACGGGCCATGCCTTCGCTGTTGGTCAGCCAGCCGCTGGCCTGCGGCGGCGGCCGCAGCCCCGTGCTTCCCTCCGGTGGATCCTGGACGATCCGCCCCATCACCAGCGCCGCGGGCGACACCTGCCCGGCCGTCGCGCAGCCCGACTCGCGCGCCAGGTAGTCGATGGTCAGCCCGGCCTCGGCCGCCGCGTCCAGCAGCTCGGGGACCAGCTCCTTCGGGGTGCGGATCCGGCTGAAGTACTCGTCGACCAGGAAACATGTGCTGACCCGCCGCCCGGAGCCCGAGTACCTGGCCAGCACGTAGTCCGTCCACGGTTTGACGGCCGCGAAATGCTCCCGGAGCGCTTCCGGGCCGCGCATCAGATCCTCCATGTAGAGGTGGCCGAGCTCGAGCGAAAGGTGGGAGCGCGGCACCAGCTCCACCCGCGGCCGCGCCGTGACCACTTCCATCTCGACCTCGGGCGCGCTCACAGCCGGATCCAGGCCGCGTCGTTCAGCAGCACGTCGGCGAGCTTGTTGAACGCGTCGACCGTCTCCCCGTTCGCGACCTCGTCGTACACGTCCTTGTCGGTGATGAGCTGCTCACGCCACTGCAGCACCGGATCGAGCGGGACGGCCGCGATCACCGAGCTGCGGCCGAGGCCCAGATCGTTGGCGCGGTCGTTGAGGTCCTGGTTGACGGTGCGTAGCCACGCCTCCTGCGGGGAACGGAGGCTCGCGTTCCCGGCGTCGGGGGAGATCATGGCGGTGCGGACGAACCTGATCCGGTCGGACAGTTCGTCCTTGTCGTGGCCGTGGTCCTTCCCGATGTCGATCAGGCCGCGGTCGCCGAACACCAGCCCGGCAGCCGCCGCCACATGCTGGCGAGTCCACCGGTGGAACACCAGCCAGCGGACGCCCATCCGCGCCACCTCGGGGCGGATCGTCGCGGTCAGCACCATTTCGGCGGCGTGCGAACGGCCCGCCGACAGGTCCATCAGCACGATGTCGAACTCTTCTTGGAGCCGGACGAGCAGCTTCACACAGCGCTCGACGACGTCCTCGTTCATGTTGAACTCGCCGCCGCCCTTGTCGCCGGGGAACAGCACCAGCCGTCCGGCGCTGGACGGGCGCGGGCCCATCGTCCGCGGGTTGCTCTCGGCCCAGATGTCGATCCGGTGGGGTTCCACCAGATTGCCCTGGAGGTAGTGGTGGAGACCGCCGGCTTCGGTGCCGTGGGCCGTGCCCTCGATCGCGAAGATCGCGCCGGAGGTCGGGGAGCCGAAGTCGAAGTCGAGATAGCAGACGTCGTCGCCTTGCAGCGCGCGTCGGTAGGCGACGTTGCAGGTCGTCACGGACCTGCCCGTCCCACCCTTGTCAGAAGTCGAGATGACCAGCATGTCAGCTTGCGCCCTCCTCGGCTTTGCGCCGGGCCACTGCCAGCTTGTCCAGGATCCGGAGCACTTCCTGCGCGGTCGCCGCCGAGGTGCCCGGCCGGTCGTAGAGGATTCCGCGGGCGCGCAGCAGCATCGCCTGCGCCTGGTCGAGGTCGTTGCGGAGCTGTCCGCGCGCGATGATCGGGCTGTTCAGCACCTCGTTGTCGAACAGGTTGTTCGCCTCGTTCAGCAGCTCACGCGCATGGCTGATCAGCGAGTTGCTGCGCGGTGGAGGGGCGGAGACCAGGTTCGCCGCGAACACCATGCACTCGACGATCCGCTCGGTGTAGTACCAGGACGGCTGCTCGGGGCTCCGGTCGACGCCCTCGTAGATGTTGGCCGGCTCGTCCCACAGGCCCTTGCCCTGGCCGCTCTGCATCCGGCGCCGTTCCAGATGCTCCGTCCAGACCTGGTCGGCGAACTCGATCAGATCGTCGCGCAGTTCGGTGCTGCGGGCCATCGCCGCCAACCGCAGCGTGCGCTTGAGGATGACGGCCGAATAGTCGGTGACCTGCCAGAGCAGGCGCGGCCCGTTGTCGACGTGCTCGCTGCCGATCAGCCGCATGTTGCTGCCCGGCGCGTGGAAGCGGACACCCCAGTCGGAGTTGGTGGCCGACCGGCGCGTGATCCGGCCGCGCTGGGCGAGCTCCTCCAGGATCAGGCGGAGCCGGCGCAATTCGTCGTCGGACGCTCTGCGCGACTCGAGGTCCTGGACGACCATCGAGGTGACCAGAAGGCTGTAGTAGTCGGATTCGCGGCCGTCCGTGGTCTTCCACGGGATGTCCTCCAGCGGCCAGCGGCCGTCACCGAAGGTCGCGATGGTCGCCCAGTAGCGCTGGGTCAGCTCCCAGCGCAGCCGGAGCGCCGACGCGAGGCGCTGCTGCTCCTCGTTCAGCAGACCGAGGACGACGGTGCGGGACGACGACAGGTCGGCGATCCCGTCCAGCGCGTTGACCGTGAAGTACAGGAACGGGACGCCCTGCGCGTAGCCCCTGCGCTGGTCGCCGATGTCGCTGCCGATCTCGATCTCCGGCGCGTCCTTGACCACGCCCCAGCTCCACCCCAGCTCGAACAGCCGGTTGCGGTTGTCGAGCTGGCTCGTCTGCCCGGACCCGATCGTGAAGTAGTCCCGGACGCTCGCCCGGACGTCCTCCAGCTCCTTGTACAGGTCCTCGACGACGTGCCGCGGCGAGTCGCCGTACTGGTTCACCGAACGGATCAGTGCCTGGCCTTCGGAGGACTCCGGCGTGAACACGTTCACCACGAAGCTGCGCAGCAGGCCGACCATCGCGGCCGTCAGCCGCTTGCTGGCGATGTCCTCCAGGTAGGACAGCTTCTCCAGCAGATCGACGTTGCGGACGGCGCCCCGGAAGACCCGGACGAAACCGATGGTGTTCAGCATCAACGTGATGGACATGGAGAACGAGTCGACCACGTCGAGGTTCTGCTGCTGGGCCGTCGGGTCCTTGTCGGGATCGGCGGTCTGGAAGTAGCTGCCGCCGGAGAAATAGGGGGTTCCGCCAATTGTGTAATTATCGATGTATTCAATCAGAATGTCGGTGATGACCTGGGGGATCTCCAGTTCGTCACCGAAACCCTGGAGTGCGACGAGCACATCGTCAGCGGTCTGGTCGGGCTGGTCCACCTTGAAGATGGGCACGTCGGCCGCCGGATACATGATCGTGAGCAGCTGTTCGGCGTCACTGATCGAGTTGGGCTCGTTCCGCCCGCCCCACGTCCACTTTCCATCCTGCATGGCGGACTCGACGGCGGAACGCCAGATGTTGAGTAGTTGCTCGCGTGGCTGAATCCGCATTCTGTCAGCTCTCTTACTCGCAGGTCCGGCCGGATTCCAGTGAGATTTCCCCACATCCGTATCACGTCGGCGAATGCCATGGAAGTCTCAACCACCCAACGGTAGAACCTCCCACCTGTCCACTCCGTGTCACACGCAACAAAGCCCCAACGGCATTTCATTGCCTAATGTCCTGTTTGGAGGCGGTTGTTGGGGGTGAGGTACCGGGTGAGGGGGCGGGGGCTCCTCTCGCGCGCTGCGGCGCGCTCACCCGACGGGGGCATCGAAGTGAAGTTGGCCATGAAGCTCAGGGAACTACCGGCCCGGCTCGCGACGGGCGCTTTCATGCTCCGCATGGGCCTGGACAAGTGGAACGGAACCGACGAACAGGCGGACGGCGTCCACAAGATGGCGTGCACCGCCTACCCGTTCCTCAAGAAGATCCCGGCGTCGACCTTCCTGCGGCTCGTCTCCGTCGCCGAGATCACCACCGGGACCGTCCTGCTCGTGCCGCTGATCCCGGCCGCGCCCGCCGGCGCCGTCCTGACGGCCTACTCCAGCGGCCTGTTCGGCATGTATTTGCGCACGCCGAGCCTTCGCCGCCCGCACAGCATCTGGCCGTCCCACTCCGGCATGGCCGTGGCCCAGGACTCCTGGCTCGTCGGCATCGGCCTCGGGCTCCTCATCGACGGCGTGACGTCCGACAGGGAAGGCTCCTGCTGCGGCTGACGAGCGCCGCCTTCACCTGATCTTCACGTCGCCGTCCGGCGGGGTTGGCGGAAGATCACAAGACGCTGCCTAGCTTCGCCTAATGCGAAACAACCTCAGAAGAGGCCGGTGGCACTCCGGACTCCTGGCGCTGCTGTGCCTCGGGACGGCCTTCGTCGGCGCCCAGATCTCCGCAGGTCCCGCCGCGGCGCTCTCCGCCGAGCAGATCGTCAACGACTGCCTCAACGCGAAGTCCATCTACTACCCGGATCCGCCCGCCGATCCCAACGCGCCCGACTACTTCCCGGACTGCAAGCTCACCTACAAGAGCTCCGAGCAGGTCTACAGCGAGCAGACGCTCGGCGACGCGCTCGGCGGCGACAAGCCCCGGCCGCTGTTCCGGGCGTGCGGCGACTCCCCGGGCAACGTCCAGGTCGGCGGCACGAAGTCGTCGAGCTTCTCGTTCTCGTTCGGCCTCGACGCGGGCGCGAAGAAGAAGTTCGGCGACTGGGAAGGGTCGGTCGGGCCCAAGCTCGGCGTCGGCTGGAGCTGGAGCGACAGCTCGACCTACACCAACGGCGCGGTCGTCCCGTCCAGCGGCGTCGGCTGGGTCGCGGTCCGCAAGCCCCAGCTGAAGGTCGTCGTCGACGTGAAGGCGGTGTACTCCTCCAGCAACACGCAGTACGCCTCGAACGTCACCGCGTACGTTCCGGACAAGTCGCGCCCGTGGGACTGGCAGGCCGGTTCCCGTCCGATGAGCGACTGGGAGCTCAACCACTACTGCGGGTCGGGCGGCACGCCCGGCAGCGACAGCTCGGCGAACTACACCGAGTCGACGTCCGCGCGGGTCGCCTACGGCGACTTCCGGCTCTGGCTGCCCAGCCAGTACCGCTGGTTCAACGCCGCGACCAGCAAATGCGCCGCACCGAAGGACGCGAGCACCGCGAACGACGCCAGGGCCGTCCAGATCGCGTGCGACGTCACGACACCCGCCCAGCAGCGGTGGTCGCGGACAAAGCAGCCGGACGGTTCGTTCCTCATCAAGAACGACAAGAGCGGGAAGTGTCTGGACGTCTCAGGCGACAAGGTGTCGAACTGGGTCGATCTCCTGCAGTACACCTGCACTCCGGCGGTGGCCTGGCAGAACTGGGCCATCATGCGCGCCACCGTGAAGATCGCCCCCAACTGGGACGAGCAGCCCGCCTACTACCTGTACAACCGGCACAGCGGCAAATGCGCGGCCATCGACAGCGGCGCGCTGCTGAGCAACAACGCGCCGCTGCAGCAGTACGACTGCCAGAGCCTGCCCCGCCCCAAGACCTTCGGCTCCTATGACGTCTGGGCCGCCGGTTCGAACGCCCCCTACAAGAACCTGACCAGCGGCAAGTGCCTGGACATCGGTGGCACCGTTCCCGGCGGCGGTCTGGTCGTCCAGCGCAACTGCAACGGCAAGGCGTCGCAGAAGTGGAACGCGGTGCAGCGCGCCGGCAACTGGCACAACATCAAGAACAGCAACGGCAACTGCCTGACCGTCCCCTACAACAACGGGACGGCGCCCGGCGAGAACACCCAGCTCATGTGGTGGCCGTGCGAGACCCGATGGGAGTCGGGGAACCAGAACTGGTCGATCAACCCGCGCGCCACCTCGGGCACCTACCAGTTCGGCAACCAGTGGACCGGCCTCTGCCTGGCCCCGCACCCCTCGGACGTCACCAAGGACGGCGGCCGGGTAGCCCTCCGCAAGTGCCTCTGACCACCCGCTGACGGCCGGTTCCCCCACGGGAACCGGCCCCGGTGATCGTCACTCAGGGTGATGTGTCTTACGGTGGCTGTGTGGATTGGAACCTGCTGACCTGCGGTGTCAAGGGCCACATCACCTACGCGCCGGACGACGCTGAGCACGTCACGACGCCTTCGGGTGAGGCGTGGCGCTGCCTGCGCTGTGACGACTACCGGCTGGGCGAGCCGGACGGCCACGGCCCGGCCACCGCCGCACCGCAGGTCAAGCGGGATCGTGAGCTGCGGGACGCGTTCGTGATGCGTCTTCTCGCGATCGAACGCCTGCTCCGCGCGCTCGTCATCCTGATGGCGGCGTACGGGGTCTGGCGGTTCTCCAAGCACCGCGATTCGCTACAGAGCGCGATGGAGCAGGATCTGCCGCTCCTCAAACCGTTCGCGAACCAGATCGGCTGGAACCTCGACCACTCGAAGATCGTCAAGTGGGCGCAGGAGATCCTGGCGACCAACGACCGCGCGATCCTCTGGATCTCCCTCGCCCTGGCCGCCTACGCCGCCATCGAGCTCATTGAGGCCATCGGCCTCTGGCTACTCAAACGCTGGGGCGAGTACTTCGCAGTGATCGCCACCGCGGCGTTCCTCCCCCTGGAGATCTACGAACTGACCGAGAAGGTCACCCCCCTCCGCCTGACCGCCCTCCTCATCAACCTCTTCCTAGTCGTCTACCTCATCTACACCAAACACCTCTTCGGCCTCCGCCCCCGCCACTCTTCGCAGACCACAGAGTGAAACAAGAACGGGCCCCCAGAACCCTGCGTTTCCGCAGATCATCCTGAGAGCCCGTCCAACACCTTTACTACACCCACCCACCGATGATGAGGGTGCTGCCGCCTGGCGAACAGACCTTCGAAGCGCCGGTCGAAGGTCTCAATGCCGAAGACATGGACATCGGCAACATCCCGCTGTCGACGGTCGAATTCCGGGACGCGGCAGGCATTACGTGGCGGCGCGAGTCCGATGGGAGGATCGTCGAGATCGGCGACGAAGGCCGCTAACTAGCTGGCGGTCTGAAGAGGCAGAACGCCCCGCCATGGTCACAACAACATGGCGGGGCGTTCTGCGTTGTGGTGCACGCAATTCCTAAGCTACGGGCTCAGCGCCGTGTCCGGCTGCGATCCGGTCGATGTGGTGGGCGAGCTCGAAATCTTTGTGCGTGAGTTTGTGGCCGGCGTCGTGGGTGGTGATGTCGAACCGGATCCGTTGCCAGGTGATGTGGACATCGGGATGGTGGCCGATCTCGCGGGCCTTGGCGCCGACGTAGAGCGCCAGGTGCAGGCACTCGTGGTAGCTCTGCGAGAACGTCCGGGTGATGGCGTCGCCCTCGCGGGTCCAGCCTGCGGCGACGTCGAGGGAGTGCGTGATCTCTTCTTCAGTGAGCGGAGCCGGTACAGACACGAGGTCCTCCTGGTCGAGGGTCAGGCGATCGCGGCAATGATCTCGCCCAGCTCCCTGCCCGCTCTCGTCGACTTCCATCCTGCGGCGGCTGTGGGCAAGGTCATCAGCTCCCGCTGCAGCCGGGCGGATCCGGTCTCCGCGACGATCGTGGCGGTCGAGGCAGCGATCTCTACGACCCGATCAGGGTCCGGTACGGCGGCGAGGGCGGTTGCCTGCCTGGTCCAGAACACCCCGTTGTCACGGCGAGCGGACGCCGGTACCGAGCCGAGGATCCGCTCCCACATGTCGACGGCCTCGCGGTGCGCGCCGAGCCGGACGTAGGCGGTCGCCCGCTGAACGTCCACGTAGCGTGCGGTGCGGCGGCAGGAGTTCCCCCAGGGGTGTTCATCGTCGACCTGGTCGATGAGGCCTGCGGCGGCGTCGAGGGCCTGGTCGACTGCGGCGCGGTGGTCGCGGCCGAGGAAGGAATGCCCGTGTGCCTTGTGGACCAGGCCGAGAACGCGGACCTTGGGGCAGAGCTTCCGCTCGTCGGCGAGGGCGGCCTCTGCATAATCGACGATCGCGCGACCGTCGCCCAGGTCGACGGCGAGCATGGCCTTGTTCGTCAGGGCGTAGCTGATGAGCTGCTGGTCTCCGGAGCGGTGCGCCATGTCGAGGGCGATGTTCCGCCACTGTGACGAGCCATTGAGGTCGCCGGCGTCCTGGTAGAGCCACCCCAACAACGCGCTGTAGGCGACGCCGGCGCCGAGCAGGCCGCGGCGAACCGGACCGTCGGCAGCACGGACGAGTTCGTCGATGAGCTGGGCTTGGGTCGAGACGGTCGGGATCAGGTGGCGGGGACCGAGGAACATATCCGCGCGGTAGTGCCCAGGGAGTTGTTCGAGGAAGTACAGAACGAGCTCCGGGTCGACAGGTCCCTTGTGGGGGTGGTGTGTGAAGGGTGCGGCGCCCGCGGCGACGCCCAGGCCGAGGACCGTTCGCCGGTCTACCGGCACGATGGGAGCCGTGCCGAAGAGGTCTTCCTCGGTGGTGCCGAACGCCTTGGCGTAGTCGGCGGTCCAGTCCCGAGGGAAGTGTTTGCCGCGCTCCCAGTCCCGAATCTGCCGGACCAGGGATTCGGTTGGGCCTCCAGGGTGGCCGGACGCGCGTTGAAGGCGTCTGGCGGTCTCGGGCTTAGTCCACCCGCGGGCTTCCCGTTCGGCCTGTAGGCGGGCAGCCCAGGGCGGTCTGTCGTTCATGGTCATGCGTGCACCCTCGCGTTGACCCGGAGACCCGGAGACGGGAAGTCTCCGGGTGTTCGCCCCCATTCTCCGTCTCGCGAGGCGCATCTGGCAGGCAGTCAACTGGTCGTGACCGAAACGAACTACTGAAACGGGGCCCCAGGGTGCACGCGGGAACCGAGAAGACGGGCGACGCCGGAGACCTTCAAGCAGGCTTCCCGAACTGGAAGCTGTGGCGTAGCCGCCTCGACGACGGCAGTCCGGGCAGCTACTACGCGACCCGCATGGATCGCGAACTCAGCTTCGAGGAGATCTCGGACGGGTGGGCGTCCACCCTCGCTGCCGACACCGCCGAGCAGCTCGTGGAGCTGCTCCAGGCGCAGGTCGCCAAGGACAACTCATGACTCCCGGCCGCGGACCCTGGTCCCCACCATCCGCGGTTCGGGTCGAGCGCGACGACGCGAGCGACAGCCGCGCCATTTCCCCCCGGGACGCGCGGCCGAGTCCCGCGTCGTCGCGCTCATCTCCCCGAACGGCGTCCTGACATGGCGCCGTTCCCGACCCCGGCCACGCACTGGCACGTGTCGGCGCCGCGACGCGACAGCGCCAGGCGGTACAGCCGAGCCGACGCGTTGACCGCGCTCCGCCTGATTCTGGCCGCCGATCACGCGGTGATCCGTGACCCCGGCTTCGTGGCCGCCCTGGCGGTCCTTGACGCGGGGTGGACGTCCGCCCGCGTCGGCCCCCACCAGTACGTGGCGTACGCGTGCGCCTGCCCTGAACTCCCTGTGAGGTAGCGATGTCGATCTTCCGGAAGTCCAGCTATTGCCAGGCCCTCAACCAGGACGGATGCGTCGAGGTCGCCCACGGCACGGGAGCGGTCCTCCTGCGGGACTCCACCGATCCCGACTCCCCGGTCCTGGCGTTCCCGCGTACGGCGTGGGCGGCGTTTGCGGGGTCGCTGTGACAGCACCTATTGACGCGCGGATCGCCGAGGCACTGGCGAAAGCCCAGGCGGCGCAGCTCAACTTGGTCGGGCTGATGGTCGCCTACAACGTGTCACGGGAGGAGCTGCGGCTTCTCCTGAAGTGGCCGGAGCCGGTGACGGCTGCGTTCAACGCGCTCGACGGGTCGCTCCGTCCGCTGGCCAAGCTCCTCGCCCACCGCGACGGCAACGTATGGGCCGGCCTCGGACTCAAGGAGCTAGCCGCCTACATGGCGGCGGCTCACACGATGATCATGGACTCGCCCGCGCCGAACGTCGACCACGCCAGCGGCGTCACGGCGATCCGGATCGACACCACCTGAATGCTCTCCGGGCGCGAGGCCGACGGCGCGCGCCTCGCCCCGGAGGCTGACTGCTGCTCCCTTGCTAGGCAGGGAAGGGAAGGTCGGGCGGGGAGCAGCGAGACCGTGGGTGCGGTTGGGCATGGGCGAGATCCCCCGACCGCACCCACCCTGACGCGGGTGCGGCTCGCCAGCACCACCAGGGGCGCGCACAATCTGCGCACCCACCCGGACGCGGGTGCGGTCTTGCCAAATAGAGGGGGCGGGGCCGCACCTGATTTTTTCCCGGGATCGGTCTTGCACTCTGCGAACTGGCTACTACTCGCTTGGTCGGCTTGAGCGAAGTCCACTCTTCTGCCGCACTCGCCGACGCTCCAGCTCAGGTGCGTGGATTGAAGGGCCATCGTGGCGTTAGATGTGGGTGCTAGAGCTGGGTCGTCGGTGTTGTCTGACAGCCGCTCCACAGGGATGGTGGCGGCTCGTGGCCGACCTGCTGGGCTTGACGGGGTCGGGGGCACGATCCTCCCGGTGGCCCGCGGGGTGTCTGCGGAATCCGCGACCGACATGCCCCGAAATCTGGGAGACGATCTTTCTCCCAAGCGTCTCCCGGCCGGGAATTCTGGGAGATTTTTGGGAGATGATCATGGTGTGTGAGGGGTATCTCGGACGTTAGTCAGACGTCAGTGAAAACTAGAACGGGCTCCCAGGACCCCTGCGTTTCCGCAGGTTATCTGTCCTGAGAGCCCGTTTCACACCTTTACTGCATGGTCGGGGTGGCGGGATTCGAACCCACGGCCTCTTCGTCCCGAACGAAGCGCGCTACCAAGCTGCGCTACACCCCGGTGCCAGGAGGTGTTTCCCTGGCGCCTCGTGAAGTCTAGCGGATGGTTGGGGGTGGTCGCGATCTGGAATCGAGGGGGCGGTGCAACCTGGGGAGGGGGTGGTGGCATTTAAGGGGGTGTGGAGGGATGCGGGTGAAGCGGGATGAGGAGTTCTCGGCCTACGTGGCGGAGAGTCTGCCCTGGTTGCGGAGGGTCGCGTATCTGATGTGCGGGGATGGAGATCGGGCTGACGATGTGGTCCAGGTCACTGCAGAGCGGCTGTATGTGAAGTGGGGGCAGGCCACGAGAGCCGAGAACCTGGATGCGTATGTCCGGACGATGCTGGTCCGGGTGTTCCTGGGGGAGCAGCGGCGGGGGTGGTTCGCCCGGGTGCGGGTGGTGGAGGTGCTGCCGGAGGGAGAGGCCTACCAGGGTGATCTTGAGGCGGTGATGGACGTCAGGGAGGCGCTGGCCAAGGTCCCGGCGCGGCAGCGGGCGGCGTTGGTGCTGCGGTACCACTGCGATCTGTCCGTTGCGGAGGCCGCTCGGGTGCTCGGGGTGTCGGAGGGGACGGTCAAGTCGCAGACGGCTCGTGGGTTGAGCGCGTTGCGGCGCGGGCTTGGGGTGGTGGAGGCCTGATGGACGAGATCCAGGTCAGGGGGATGATCGGGGAGCTGGCTCGGGAGCCGATGCCGGTGGGGCGGTTCGATCTCGTGGCGGCACGGCGGCGGGGACGGCGTCGGGTGCTGGTGCGGCGGGCGGCGGGGGTGGTCGCCGGGGGGCTCGTCTTCGCCGGGGTCGCCGGGACGGTCGTTTCGGTGCGCGGGAACGAGGAAGGGCGGCTGCTGTTCCGGCCGGGGCCCCTGGCGGAGGCGGTGGAGCGGTTCGATCCGCTGGTGGAGTTCGCGCGGTTCGGGTGGCTGCCCGAACGGATGGGGAATCTGCATGTGGCGGTCGAGGAGCAGATCTTCACCGTCGCGGCGACGCGGTCGGGGACGCCGATCGACGTGTACGCGGGTTCGCCGATCGAGGTCAGGTTTCTGATGGCCGGGCCCGACCGGAACCCGGACGCGTGGAAGAGGCAGCCGAACGCGGCGAAGTACGTGCCGGTGAAGTCGGCGGCGGGGCGGAAGGCGTTCTGGGTGATTCCGCCGCGGGCGTCGCGGCCGTCGGGGCTGGTGTGGGAGTACGCGCCGGCGGAGTGGGCGGTGCTCCAGGCCGATGTGGCGGTCTTCGGGCACAAGGCCGTGCTGCGTGTCGCGGAGAGCATGGAGATCGGCGGGGGGAGGCGGTTCTCCTGGCCGTTCAAGGTGGGGCCGCTGCCGAAGGGGCTGGTGCCCGAGTCGGCGGCGTTCGAGCTGGGCGGCCGGCACTTCGCGTCAGAGTTGGTCTTCCGTGGGGCTCCCGGGGCGAAGGGCGCCGTCATGGTGCGGGCGGGGAACTGGATCAGGCGGACGGGGATGGATGGGCTGCCCGAGCCGACGTTCAAGCTGGACGGGCATCCCGCGGCGACCGTCAAGAACAACGGGGGGCGTGCCGAGCTGTGGGTGTTCGGGGTTCAGGGGCTCACCGTCGGGATCACGGCGACCAGGGGCCGCTACCCCGACGGGCTCCGCCACAGCCTGTGGAAAACGTTCGTGGCGGTGCCCGGCGGAACGGACGAACCGGTTAGGAGCGGCGGGGGGTGAGGGTGAGGAGGGAGGCTTCGGGGGGGCAGCAGAAGCGGAAGGGGGCCATGGGGGAGGTGCCCAGGCCGGCGCTGACGTGGAGCCAGGAGTCGTGGTGGCGGTGCAGGCCCTTGACGCGGGGACGGTCGAGGCCGCAGTTGGTGGCCAGGGCGCCGTAGAACGGGACGCAGACCTGGCCGCCGTGGGTGTGGCCGGCCAGGAGGAGCTGGTAGCCGTCGGCCGCGAAACGGTCCAGGTTGCGCGGCTCGGGGGAGTGGGTGACGCCGATCGTCAGATCCGCGCGCGGGTCGACGGGGCCCGCGATGTCGTCGTAGCGGTCCAGATTGATGTGCGAGTCGTTGATGCCGGCGAGCTCGATGTCCAGACCGGAGATCTTGAGCCGGCCGATGTGGTTGTTGAGATCGAGCCAGCCCGACGACTTCAGTGCCGCGCCCAGCTCCTTGTACGGCAGGTCGGCGGTGCGCCGCCGCTTCGCGTAGTCGCGCTTGGAAGTCCGCCAGACGTAGCGGAGCGGGTTCTTGAACACCGGCGAGAACATGTCGTTCGACCCGTACACGAACACGCCGGGACGCTCCAGCAGCGGCCCGAGCAGTTCGAGGAACGGGCCGATCGCGTCCGGGTGGGAGATGGAGTCGCCGGTGTTGACGACGAGATCGGGCTCCAGCGCGTCGAGCGCGCGAACCCAGCGGATCATCCTGGTGCGGCCCGGGGTGAGGTGGGCGTCCGACAGGTGCAGGACCTTGATCGGATGGGTGCCGGGCTTCAGCACGGGCACCTCGAACCGGCGGAGCTGGAACCAGTTCCGCTCGATCACCGAGGCGTATCCGAAGGTGGCGACGCCCGCGCCGGCCAGTCCGAGGGGTACAGCAAGGAGCTTCCGCATGTCTTCATGCTGCCAGACCCGGAGGACCCCACGGCATAAACGGTGTGATCCTCATGCCCGGGGAGGGGCATGATGGGGGCATGTTGAAGGAGAAGCTGGAAGCCGACCTCACGGCCGCGCTGAAGGCCCATGACGAGGTGCGCAAGCGCACCCTCAGGATGGCCCTCGCCGCCGTCACCAACGAGGAGAAGGCCGGGAAGGCCGAGCGGAAGCTGTCGGACGACGACGTCGTCAAGGTGCTGACGCGCGAGGCGAAGAAGCGCCGCGAGGCCGCCGAGGCGTTCGACGGCGGCGGGCGTGCCGAGCAGGCGCAGGCGGAGCGCGAGGAGTTGGCGGTCCTGGAGGCCTACCTGCCCCAGCAGCTCTCCGACGACGAGATCGCCGCGATCGTCACCGCCGCCATCGCCGAGTCGGGCGCCGAGGGACCGCGCGCGATGGGCGCCGTCATGAAGATCGTCAACCCGAAGGTCGCGGGACGTGCCGAGGGCGGCCGGGTCGCCGCCGAGGTCAAGAAGCAGCTCGCCTAGAACGGACGGAGCCCCGGGCCCGAATGGTCGGGTCCGGGGCTCCGGCGTGTCTAGAAGGGCCACCAGCCGTTGCCGGGCTGGTGCCCGTCGTTGCCGTTGCCGTTGCCGTGCTTGTCCGGCTTGCCGCCGCCCGCGCTGATGTAGATCGTGATCAGCGTGCCTTCGTCGGCCTGGCCCGCGGGGCTGATCCGGGCGACCTTGCCGAGCGGCTGGTCCGACTTGATCGGCCTGGGGTCGATCTTCACCGTGAAGCCTGCGGCCTTCAGCATGGCCACGGCCTTCCCGACGTCCTGCCCGGCCACGTTCGGGATCGACTTGATCCGCACGTCACCGAAGTCACGGGTCGGCTTCTTGAAGGAGGCGAACGGCAGGCCCTTGAGCGCCGCGGCCATCGAGTCGCGCCACATCGGGCCGCAGACCGTCGCGCCGTAGACGTTGACCGGGTAGCCGTACATGCCGCGGATGTCCCAGTAGGCGACGGCGGCGGCGAGCTGTGGGGTGAACCCGGCGAAAGCGGTGCAGACGGACTGGTCGCAGGTGCCGGTCTTGCCGGCGGCCGGACGTCCGTCGGGCGTCCCCACACTGCTGGCGGTGCCGTTGCGGAAGGTGTTGGTCATGATGTCGGCGGCGGCGTCGGCGACCTGCTGGTCGATGACCTGCTCGCACTTCTTCTCAGGCAGCTTGAGCTCTTTGCCGTCCTGGCCGACGACCCTGGTGACGGCGACCGGGTCGCAGAACTTGCCGCGCGCCGCGATGCCCGCGTACGCGGTGGCCATGTGCACCATGTCGACCGGCTGGGAGCCGAGCACCTGCGACGGGACCTGCTCCAGCGGCTTGCCGTCCGCGCGCTTGAGCCCGAACTTCTCGGCCATCTTGACCGCTTCGCAGAGCCCGACCTTGGCCTCGAGGTCCGCGTAGAAGGTGTTGACCGAGTTCGCGGTGCCGGTCTTGAGGTTCCACGGGCCCTTGCCGCCGCCCGCGTTGCCCGGGTCGTACTTGCTTCCGGCGTCCTGGCCCGCGCAGTTGGTGTAGCCGTCGAACCGGGGGCCGCCGCCGAGGCCGAGGCTGGTCCGGATCGGGATCCCGTTGTCCAGCGCGGCGAGCAGGGTGAACACCTTGAAGGTCGAGCCGGGCTGGACGCCCTGGCCGCTGCCGCCGTGCTCCTGGTCCGCCGCCAGGTTGTAGGTGGTCTCACCCGGGTCGGTGCCGTACTTCTTGCTGACCGCGATCGCCTTGATCTTGCCGGTGCCGGGCTCGACCATGGCCTGGGTGGCGACCCTGTTGCTCTTCGCCGTGACGTAGCCGCCGTACTTCAGGCCGTTCTCGGCCGCCTTCTGCGTCTTGGGGTCGAGCGTCGTGTAGATCTTGTAGCCGCCGCTGTTGAGCTTCTTGATGGCCGCGGCCCTGAGGCTCTGCTTCTCCTTCTCGTCGGCGGGCTTCTTGTCGCCGATGAAGATCTTGACCATCTCGCCGCGGACGTACTCGCAGAAGTACGGCGACTTGCTGGTCTCGCAGCCGCCCTTCGGCTTGTACTCCTTGAGCTTGATCCGCGTCTTCTTCGCCGCGTCGGCCTCGTCCTGCCCGATGATGCCGACGTCGGCCATCCGCTGCAGGACGGTGTCGCGGCGCGTCTTGGAGTCCTTCGGGTTCTCGATCGGGTCGAGCTGGACCGGGTTCTTGGTGATGCCCGCCAGCGTGGCGGCCTCGGCGAGCGTCAGCTGGGAGGCCGACTTGGAGAAGTAGCGCTTGGCCGCGGCCTGGACGCCGTAGGAGCTGGCGCCGAAGTTCGCGATGTTCAGGTAGCCCTCGAGGATCTGCTCCTTGGACATCGTCTGCTCGAGGTACATCGCGAGGCGGAGTTCGCGGAGCTTGCGGTCGAGGGTCGGCGCCGTGACGGCGTCGTAGCCCTCCTTGGTGTTGGTGTCGTTGACGAGCTGGTTCTTCGCGAGCTGCTGCGTCAGGGTCGAGCCGCCCTCGGTGTTCTTGGACGTGACGTTCTTCACGGCGGCGCGCAGCGTGCCCTTGAGGTCGAGTGCGCCGTGGTCGAAGAAGCGGGCGTCCTCGATCGCGACCATGGCCTTCTGCATGATCGGCGCGACCTGGGACAGTTTCACGCTCTCGCGGAACTGGTCGTAGAAGGACACGATGACGTTGCCCTTGGCGTCGTACACGACCGTGCGTTCCGGCGGCTTCTGGTTGATCTCCGCGACGCCCAGGCCCATGAACTCGTCGACCTCGTCGCGGGCGGCGATGCCCGTGCTGCCGACGAAGGGCAGAGCGACCAGAGCGACCAGAACCCCCGCCACGACGCTCGCCGCGACCAGCTTCAGCACGGTCGCGGCGGCGCTCTTTCGATCTTCAATGGAAGGCAGCACGGGTCTTAAGGTACCCGCAACCCCGAACCGGCCCGGACGATAGCGGACAGTTCACCCAGCGGAGCCGTTCGAGAGATAGACGGTGACGGCTCCCCCCTTCTGGACCGTCGTGCTCGGCGACGTGTAGGCGACGCTGCCCATCGGCAGCACCGAGCTGACCGGCCCCTGCGAGACGGCCGGCCGCAGACCAGCCCTGGTCAGCACCGACAGCGCCGCTCCCAGCGACAGTCCCTTGACGCTCGGCATCGCGGTGACGGGCTTCTGGGCGGCGGCCGCGCGGCGCAGGGTCGCCGACCAGACCTTCGCGGGCAGCCCCGCCCCGTACACGTTCCAGACGGGGTGCTTGAAGCCGCCGCGATAGTCCCAGTAGGCGACGGCCGAGGCGAGGTTGCCGTAGGAGCCGGCGAAGACGGCGCACGAGAAGTTCTCACACGTTCCGGTCTTCCCCGCCGCACCGTTACCCGGCGGTGACACTTTGTTAGCGGTTCCCTCCGAGCTGAAAATGCCGCTCATGATGGCCTGGGTGGTGTCCGCGACGTGCGGGGCGACGGCCTGGGTGCAGCGGTTGGGCAGCGGGATCTGCTTGCCGTCCGGGGTGGTCATCTCGGTGATCACGGTCGGCGGGCAGTAGCGGCCGTGGTTGGCGATGCCGGCGAACGCCGCCGACAGGTGCACCATGTCGACCTCGTTGCTGCCCAGCACCTGCGACGGCACCTGGAACAGCGGGCGCCCGTCGGCGCGCTTCATCCCGAACCGCTCCGCCATCCGGACGGCCGAGCAGACCCCGATCTCGCGTTCGAGCTTCGCGAAGTAGGTGTTGACGGACTTGAGCGTGCCGGAGCGCAGGTTGAAGGTGCCCGCGGTGCTCTCGTGGGAGTTCTTGACGGTCCAGGTCGGCAGCCGCTTGCCCGAGCAGGTGGTGTATCCGCCGATCTGCACCGCGTTGGGCGAGGAGTAGCTGGTGCCGACGGGCATCCCCCGGTCGAGCGCCGCCAGCACCGCGAAGATCTTGAAGGTGGAGCCGGCGGAGACGCCGATGCCGCCGCCGTGCGCGGTGTCGGCCGCCAGGTTGATGGTGGTCTTCGGCTTCTTCCCGCCGAACCGCTTGGACGTCACGATGGCCTTCACCCAGCCGGTGCCGGGCTCGACGATCGCCTGCGCGGCGACCTTGTTGCTGTTCGGCGAGGTCCGCTCGTCGACGGACTTCTGGGCGGCGTTCTGGACGTCCCAGTCGAGCGTGGTCCGGACGGTGTAGCCGCCCCGCTGGACCTTGTCGATGGCGTCCTTCACCTTCGTCTTGTCGCCGCCCGAAAGCACACGGATCATTTCGTTCCGGACGTACATGCAGTAGAAGGGCAGTCTGCTGGTGGCGCAGCCGCCGGTGGGCTTCGTCGGGTGCAGCACGACCTTCTGCCTGATGAGGGCCTTGGCCTGCTTGTCGGTGACGATGCCCAGCTCGGCCATCCGGAGCAGGACGGTGTCGCGCCGGTCCTTGGCGGCCTTGGGGTGCCGGGTCGGGTCGAACGCGACGGGGTTCTTGGTGAGCCCGGCGAGCAGCGCGGCCTGCGGCAGGGTCAGCGCGGACGCCGGGACGCCGAAGAACCGCCTGGCGGCCGCCTGGACGCCGTAGGCGCCGCCGCCGAAGTACGCGATGTTCAAATAGCCCTCAAGGATCTTGTCCTTGCTCATGGACTCTTCCAGCGAGATCGCGTACCGCAGCTCCCTGACCTTCCGGACGACGGTCGCCGAGGTGACGCGCTCCCGGTCGGCCTTGGTCGTCGCGTTGTTGAGCAGCAGGTTCTTCGCGTACTGCTGAGTAAGTGTGGAGCCGCCCTCGACGGTGCTGCCCGAAGAGGCGTTGCGGGTGAGCGCCCGCAGGGTGCCTTTGGCGTCCAGTGGCCCGTGCTCGTAGAAGCGCGCGTCCTCGATCGCGACGATCGCGCGGCGCATGACGGGCGACACTTGATCAAGTCGGACCGGTTCGCGGAATTCGTTGAAGAATGTCGCGATGGTCCGTCCGTCGGCGGCGTAGACGTGAGTCTTCTCCGACGGCGCCCGTGTGATCTTTTCGATGTCCATGTCACGGAAGTCGTCCGCGGCCTTCTTGGCGCCGAGCGCCGCCGCACCGACCCCCGGCAGGACGAGTAGCGCGGCCAGGCCGCCCATCGTCGCGCCGGCAGCGACCAGTTTGACCAGGCCGCCCAGCTTGCCTTCCCGCCGATCCCCCGATTCCAGCATGTGGATCTTGGTACCCCGATAGGGTCAAGACAAGCGCAGCACTGTAGCAGTAACTAGTCATCAGGTGAGGCATGGCCCCTTGGGGCTATATCGAGAATGGGCCCTCTGGGGACTGTTGAAACGCTTCTCGCTTCCGTAAGTTCTCTCCCACGGCTTTTGTTTGCCGGTCATGACGTCCGCGCCCGTCTTGGCCATCAGGTGCAAAACAACACACAAGACCCTAGGGGAGTGGGGCCAAGATGTGGATCACGGATTGGACCGCCCGTGCCGCCTGTCGTAACGCGGACCCGGACGCTCTGTTCGTTCAAGGCGCGGCTCAGAATCGAGCCAAGATGATCTGTCGAGGCTGCCCGGTGCGTACCGAGTGCCTCGCCGATGCGCTGGACAACAAGATCGAATTCGGTGTCTGGGGTGGCATGACCGAGCGTGAACGTCGCGCTCTGCTGCGCCGCAGACCCGATGTCACCTCGTGGCGCGATCTGCTCGAGACGGCCAAGGAAGAGTACGAGCGTTCGACGGACGCCGACGAGCTCGTCGTGGCCAGCTAGCACGCCAACCCAATCGACCTGACCGGGGTACGTCACTCGTACCCCGGTTTCGTCGTGTCCGAACTCAGGTGGAATGCCGGGAAGGTTGCTTGGCCGGATGTGGCCAGGCTGCTTCAGGCTTCGGCCAGCCCGACGCCCACCGCGCGGAGCCCGTCGAGATCGTGGACGTCCTCCGCCTGCGCCCGGACGGTCGTCACCGGCACGGTCGGATTGGCCGACGCGAAGTGGTCGCGCAGCCGTTCCTGGCGTGCGGCGAGCTGCATCCGCTCGGCGTGCAGCCGCAGCAGCGACGCCGTGAGCAGGTGCTCGCCCCGCTCGTCGAGGGTTTCGGCGGCGGCCTGGCTGCGCGCGCCCGACAGGGCCGCGGCGCCGCTGCCCGCCATCCGGTTCACCACGACCCCCGCCAGGGGCATCTTCTCGGTGGTGAGACGCTCCACGAAGTAGGACGCCTCGCGCAGCGCGTCGGGCTCGGGCGCCGCGACGACCAGGAACGCCGTGCCCGGCGTCTTCAGCAGCTCGTAGGTCTTCTCGGCGCGCTCCCGGAACCCGCCGAAGACGGTGTCGAACGCCGTGACGAAGGTCGAGACGTCCTTGAGGAGCTGACCGCCGAGCACCTTGGTGACCGCACTGGTGACAAGACCAAAGCCTGCGGAGAACACCTTCATCCCCAGCCGGCCACCCGCCTTGGCGGGCGCGAACAGCAGTTTGATGAAACGGCCGTCGAGGAAGCGGCCCATCCGCTCGGGGGCGTCCAGGAAGTCCAGGGCGTTCCGCGACGGCGGGGTGTCGACGATGATCAGATCCCAGGCGTCGCTCCGGTGGAGCTGGCCGAGCTTCTCCATCGCCATGTACTCCTGCGTCCCGGAGAACGACGAGGAGAGCGACTGGTAGAAGGGGTTGGCCAGGATCTGCTTGGCCCGGTCCGGGTCGGAGTGCGCCTCGATGATCTCGTCGAAGGTGCGCTTCATGTCGAGCATCATGGCGTGCAGTTCGCCGGTGCCCGTCACGCCGGTGATCTTCCGAGGGCTGTTGTCGAGCTCGGACAGGCCCATCGACTGGGCGAGCCTGCGGGCCGGGTCGACGGTGAGGACGACGACGTCACGGCCCCGGTCGGCGGCGCGCAGCCCCAGCGCGGCGGCGGTCGTGGTCTTGCCGACGCCGCCCGCGCCGCAGCACACGATGATCCGGGTGCGGGGGTCGTCGATCAGGGCGTCGATGTCGAGGTGGGTGGAGGTCTTCACGCTGCTCCCTGCGCGCGGAGGGACTGGGCCAGATCGTAGAGGCCCGCCAGATCCATGCCGTGGGTGAGGAACGGCAGGTCGTACCGGGCGACCGAGGGGGCACCGTGGTCGAGCCTGGCCTTCTCCCTGCGCTCCAGGGCGGCGCGCTGGGCGTGCTCGGTGGCCTCGGCGGCCAGGGCGGCCGCGAACTCCTCGGCGTGCTGCTCGAGCCCGGCCGACTTGAGCCCCTGGACGATCTCCCCGACGTCCAGCGAGCCCTCGGTCGCGGCGGCCAGCTCGGCGTCCGACAGCAGCGCGGGACGCTCCATGTTGACGATCACCGCGCCGACCGGGATGCCCGTCTCACGGAGGTCGTGGATGCCGTCGAGGGTCTCCTGGACGGGCATCTCCTCCAGCAGCGTCGCGAAGTGCACGGCCGTCTGCGGGGAGCGGATCACGCTCATCACCAGGTCGGCGTGGTTGCGGGCCGGGCCGACCTTGGCGAGGTTCGACACCTCGTCGCTGACGTTCAGGAACTTGGTGATCCGGCCGGTCGGCGGGGCGTCCATCACGATCGCGTCGTAGACGAGCCGTCCGGTCTTGTCCTTGCGCCGGACCGACTCACTGATCTTGCCGGTGAGGATGACGTCGCGCAGGCCGGGGGCGATCGTGGTCACGAAGTCGATGACGCCCAGCTTGGTGAGCGCCTTCCCGGCCCGTTTCAGGTTGTAGAACATCTCGAGGTACTCGATGAGCGCCTCTTCGGTGTCGATGGCCAGGGCGAAGACCTCGCCGCCGTCGGGGGCCACGGCGACCTTGCGTTCCTCGTACGGCAGCGGGGGCACGTCGAAGAGCTGGGCGATGCCCTGTCTCCCCTCGACCTCCACGAGCAGCACCTTCCTGCCGCCCGCGGCGAGTGCGAGTGCCAGGGCCGCGGCCACCGTCGTCTTCCCGGTGCCGCCCTTGCCCGTGACAACGTGGAGCCGTACGCCGTCCCAATCGGTATCTTTCGCGCTCACGCCTCCGAGGTTATCGTTCGCGGCGCAAAGACCCTGAGGGACCGGATAAGTGATTCCTGACACCGTGGTGGAGGGTCGTCGAGCGGTCCGCCGTTTACGGTGGAAACCGGACGGCGTCGAGCACCGTCTGAGGGACAACGTGTCCGTAAAGGTGGATGCGGTCGTCTATTTCCGGGTGGTCGATCCGGTGAAGGCGATCGTCAACGTGCAGCACTACACCTACGCCGTCTCCCAGGTCGCGCAGACCTCCCTGCGGTCGGTGATCGGCCGCGCCGACATGCAGGACCTCCTCGCCGAACGGGACAAGATCAACGCGGAACTGCGCACGATCATGGACGAGATGACCGAAGGGCCCTGGGGCGTCCGGATCGAACGGGTCGAGATCAAGGACGTCTCGCTGCCCGAAGGGATGAAACGGTCGATGGCGCGGCAGGCCGAAGCCGAACGGGAACGGCGCGCCCGGATCATCACCGCGGACGGCGAGTACCAGGCGTCCAAACGGCTCGCCGCGGCCGCCCACGAACTGTCCAAGGACCCCGCCTCGCTGCAACTGCGGCTGCTCCAGACCGTCACCGAGGTGGCCGCCGAGAAGAACAGCACCCTGGTCATGCCGCTCCCCGTCGAGATGCTGCGGTTCTTCGACAAACTGTCGGAACCGGCGCCCGAACGGCCCGCCCCGGACGTCGCCGAAGTGCCCGCACTCGAAGAAGCGATCAACGAACCGGGCGACCAGATCGTCGCCGAGGTCGCCGCCGAACCCCCGAGCGCAGTGGAGAGCCCGACCAAGCCCTAATCTTGGGCCATGACGAAGTGGGAGTACGCGACAGCGCCGTTGCTGATTCATGCGACCAAGCAGATTCTCGACAACTGGGGACAGGACGGGTGGGAGCTCGTCCAGGTCATCCCGGGTCCGCAGGGCGGCGACACGCTCGTCGCGTACTTCAAGCGGCCGCTGGGATGAGCCGGGTCGAAGAGCGGCTGAAGGAGCTCGGGCTCGCGCTGCCGCCCGTCGCGCCGCCCGTCGCGGCCTATGTGCCGGCGGTGCGGTCGGGGAACCACGTGTACACGTCGGGGCAGCTCCCGTTCGTCAAGGGCGAGCTGCCCTCGACGGGCCGGGTCGGCGCCGGGGTGACGGCCGAAGAGGCGCACGAGATGGCGGCGCTGTGCGCGCTGAACGCCATCGCGGCGCTCGGCTCGGTCGTCGACCTGGACGATGTGGTGCGGATCGTGAAGGTCGTCGGGTTCGTGGCGTCGAGTCCCGAGTTCTACGGGCAGCCGGGCGTCATCAACGGAGCCTCGAACCTGATCGGCGAAGTGTTCGGCGAAGCCGGGGTACACGCCCGGAGCGCCGTGGGCGTGGCGGTTCTCCCGCTGAACTCGCCTGTCGAGGTGGAGATCATCGCCGAGGTTCGGTAACTCTTGACTTATTCGATGCACTCTGCACGAATGTGGCGGTATGAACGGACTGAAGCTCCCCGAAGAGTTCCGGGAACTGATCCTCGATCTCGAGTCGGGACGTAAGCAGCCGCCCGTGCCCCGGCACGCCGCCACGGTCGTGCTGCTCAGGGACCGGGACGGCCTCGAGGTCTTCATGCTGCGCAGGGTGTCGTCGATGGCGTTCGCGCCGGGGGCGTACGTGTTCCCCGGCGGGTCCGTCGACGCCCGCGACGCCGAATACACCTCCGACGAGGACTGGACGGCCTGGGGTACGGCGTTCACCGCCACCCCCGAACTGGCCAAGGAACTGGTGTGCGCGGCCGTCCGGGAGACCTTCGAGGAGGCGCACGTCCTGCTGGCGGGCGCCTCGCAGGACGAGATCGTCGCCGACACCGCGCCGTTCGAAGCCGACCGGCTGGCGCTGCTCGACCGCAGCCAGTCCCTCGCGTCGTTCCTGACCGGGCGGGGGCTGCGGCTCCGCGCCGACCTGCTGCGGCCCTGGGCGCACTGGATCACCCCGGCGATCGAACCGAAACGGTTCGACACCCGGTTCTTCATGGCGGCGCTGCCCGAGGGGCAGCGGGCGCTGGACGTCAGCACCGAGGCCGACAAGGTCGCCTGGATGCGGCCCGCCGACGCCCTGGAGCGGGCCGGGAAGGGCGAGATCTTCCTGATGCCGCCGACCCTCGCGACCCTCCGCGACCTGCTCGCGTTCGGGACGGTCGCCGAGGTGCTGGCCTCCGACCGCACCTTCACCGTCCACGAACCGCGCGGCCAGATCATCGACGGGGAGCCGTATCTGGTCCTCCCCGACGACAAGAACACCCACCAGTACGAAGCGCATTATGGGGATTGATGGGTATTTCGCGGAGTGAGCTGGCCCTGGCCCGCAGGTTCCTGGCGGACCCGCGCGCCGGGATGATGGTGCTCGGCTCCTACGGCGGGATCTTCGGCGCGCTCGCCGCACGCCGCCGCGGCCACGTTGAGATCGGCGGGACGGAACGGGCGACGAGCGTGCTCGCCCCCAACCCGTCCCCGATGACGCTCGACGGCACCAACACGTGGATCCTCGCCGAGCCGGGCGCACGCCGCTGCGTCGTCGTGGACCCGGGCCCGAAGGACTCACGCCACCTCAAGCACGTCCTGAGGACGGTGCGGGAGCGCGGCCTGACCGTCGCGCAGACCCTGCTCACCCACGGCCACCACGATCACGCGGCGGGCGCCAAGCGGTTCGCGGAACTGTCCGGGGCGCCCGTTCTGGCCCTGGATCCGGCGCACCGTTTCGGTGCCGAGGGCCTGTCCGAGGGCGACGTCCTCGACGTCGACGGGCTGGAGCTGCGCGTCTGGGGCACTCCCGGCCACACCGACGACTCCCTGTCGTTCTTCGTGGCGGGCGACCACGCCGTCCTGACGGGCGACACGGTCCTCGGCTACGGCTCCACGATCGTCTCCAGCCTCGGCGACTACCTCGACTCCCTGGAGAAGCTCCGCGCCCACACCGACGAGCAGCGGATCGCCCACATCCTCCCCGGCCACGGCCCCGTCCTCGCCGACCCGGCCAAGGCCCTGGACACTTACCTCACCCACCGCAGAACCCGCCTCAAACAGGTGGAAGCCGCCCTGGCCGCCGGCGCCACCACCCCCCGCGAAGTGGTCGAAATCGTCTACGCCGACACCGACCCCTCTCTCTGGCCCGCCGCCGAATGGTCCGTCCAAGCCCAGATCGACTACCTCACCACCCCCACCCCCGACTGATCGGAAGCACGGCAAAGCCGCCCGGGGGAGCGGGCGGCTTTGGTGGGGACGGGCTACTTGGAGCGCTTGCGGAGGCGTTCGATGTCGAGGATGACGACGGCTCGGGCCTCGATGCGGAGCCAGCCGCGGGCGGCGAAGTCCGCGAGGGCCTTGTTGACCGTTTCGCGGGAGGCGCCGACGAGCTGGGCGAGCTCCTCCTGGGTCAGGTCGTGGTGGACGTGCAGGCCGTTGTCCGTCGGCTGGCCGAAACGCTCCGCCAGATCGAGGAGCGCCTTGGCGACACGGCCCGGGACATCGGTGAAGACCAGGTCGGCCATCACCTCGTTGGTCTTGCGGAGCCGCTCCGACAGTGCCTGGAGGAGGGCGATGCCGACCTCCGGGTGAGCCGTCAGGAACGGGCGCAGGTCGTCGTGGCCGAGCCCGGCCAGCCGGCACTCCGTCACCGCGATCGCGCCGGCGGTCCGCGGACGCGGATCGAACAGCGAGAGCTCGCCGAACATCTCGCCCGGGCCGAGCACGCTGAGCAGGTTCTCGCGGCCGTCAGGGGCCATCCGAGTGAGCTTGATCTTGCCCTCGAGCACCACGTACAGGCGATCGCCGGTGTCGCCCTCGTGGAACAGGCTCTGACCGCGCGCCAGACGCACCTCGGAAACGTGGGCGCGCAGCGCCTTGGCCCCCTGGTCGTCGAGCGCCTCGAAGAGCGGGGCCTTGCTGAGTACTTCGATGTCGCGGTCCGACACGCCTTCTCCTCCCGAACACTTCTCTGCCCAGTGTGACGCATCTCGCACCGGACCTGTGAACGTGGGGTCATTGGCGCGTCCGCGCGAAGGTTCCCGACGCTCAAAGCAGAGCTTTGACTGTACCGATCCAGAGCCGGTGATCTGTCCCGGCCGTCGCATTTTACGCCCTAAGTGCCACCCCAGAGTGACCGGCATAGGCTGAAACGACCGAACCGATCAAGGGAGATCGCCATGTTCGCAGGACGGCTCGACGAACATACGCTGACCAGCGAGTTCTTGAAAGGGAACCCGCTCGGAGATTCTCACGAACGTCAACTCTGGGTGTACGTGCCGCCCGGCTACGACGATTCGGCCGACCGGCTCCCCGTGATCTATGTGATCCAGGGATACACCGGGGCGATCGAGGGATGGAAGCAGCACGCGCCGTGGCGGCCGAGCTATCCCCAGCTCGTGGACGATCTTTTCGCTTCGGGGGAGGCCCCGCCCGCGCTGGTCGTCTTCGTGGACGCGTGGACGGCCGTCGGCGGCAGCCAGTACCTCGATTCCCCCGGAACCGGCCGCTACCACTCCTATCTCTGCGAAGAGGTCGTCGGCTTCGTCGACGGCCGGTACCGGACGCTCGCCGACCGCGACCACCGCGCCATCACCGGAAAATCCAGCGGCGGCTACGGAGCGATGATCACCCCGCTGCTCCGCCCGGACGTGTTCGGGGCGCTCGCCACCCACGCCGGGGACGCCCTGTTCGAGGTCTGCTACCTGCCCGAGTTCGCGAGCGTCGCACGGATCCTGCGCGACGCCTACGAGGGGTCGTGGGAGGCGTTCCTCGCCGACTTCCGCTCCGGCCGCCCCGTGGGGACGAAGAAGTCGGACTTCCCGCTGATCGAGACCTACGGGTACGCGTCCTGCTACTCGGCCGAGCCCGACGGCACCGTCCTGCTCCCGTTCGACGAGCTGGGCGCGCCCGTCCCGGACGTCTGGGAGCGCTGGCTGGCCCTCGACCCGGTCCGGATGGTCGCCGAGAAGGCCGACGCGGCCCGTTCGCTGAACGCCGTCTGGATCGACGCTGGCACGTCGGATGAGTACTACCTGGACTTCGGCGCCGTCGCCTACCAGCGGGCCCTGGCCGCGGCGGGCGTCGACGACGGCAAGGTGCACTTCGAGCTGTTCGACGGCGCCCACGGCCAGATCGAGTACCGCTACCCGCTCGCCCTCAAATGGCTCGCCGAACGCCTCCAGCCTTAGGCCGTGTCTACGACCTAACCCTTCAGAGGCGGCAGGGACCGGTCCATCAGCCAGCCGATGAAGAAGACGTCGAGGGGGCCGCCCGCGTGCCGGGCGGCCAGCTCGATGAACTCGGCGGTGTTGACGGTGCCGTGCCGGTGGACGGCCGTCCACTCCCTGAGCAGGGTGAAGAACGTGTCGTCGCCCAGCCTGAGGCGGAGGGCGTGCAGGGTGAGCGCGCCGCGCTTGTAGACGCCGTCGTCGAAGATCCGGCGGGGTCCGGGGTCGGCGAGCGCGAACTCCAGCGGACGGTGGCCGAGCCTGGCGTGCCAGCGGCGGGCGTGCTCGTCCGCCGAACCCTGCCCGGACGCCTCCCACCACAGCCACTCGGCGTAGCAGGCGAACCCCTCGTGCAGCCAGATGTCGCGCCACGCCCCGAGGGTGAGGCTGTTGCCGAACCAGTTGTGGGCCAGTTCGTGGGCGATGAGCCGTTCGTTGGTGCCGTCGAGGTGGTTGGCGCCGAACACCGACATGCCCTGGGCCTCGACGGGGATCTCCAGATCGTCATCGGTGATGATCACCGTGTACGACGGGAACGGGTAGGGCCCGAACAGGTCGGCGAAGGTCTCGAGCATCCGGTTCTGCCGCGCGAAGTCGCGCTGGACGGCGTCGGTCAGCCGCGCCGGATGCAGCACGGTCTGCGGGACCGTTCCCGGCAGCCGGGTGCTGCTGTACCTGCCGACCTGGACGCTCGCCAGATAGGACGCCATCGGGGCGTTCTCCTCGAACACCCAGGTGATGGACGCCCCGGACCGCTGCCGCGACACCAGTTCGCCGGTGGCGACGACGTCGTAGTCGGCTCCGGTCGTCACGGAGATCCGGTAGGGGACCTTGACGGCGGGACGGTCGTCGCAGGGGAACCAGGACGGCGCGCCGATCGGCTGGCTGGCGACGAGGGAACCGTCGGTGAGCTGGTCCCAGCCGAGCCCGCCCCAGTGGCTGGAGACGGGTTTGGGGTTGCCGGAGTAGCGGACCTCGACGGTGAACTCGCCTTGGACGGCCTGTGCGATCCGCAGCACCTCGCCCCGGTGGGTGAAGCGGGCGGCCCGCCCGTCGACCAGCACCTTCGCCAGTTTGAACGGGCCGAAGTCGAGTTCGATCCGGTCGATCCTGCGGATGGCCCGGCAGGTGAGGACCGCGGTCGCGGACAGCCGGTTGGGGCCGACCCGGTAGTCGAGCGCCAGGTCGTACCGGAGGACCCGGTAGGGCTTGGGCGCGCGCTCCGGGAAGTACGCGCGGGGCACGCTCACTCCTTCGCCGCGACGATCGGATTGCCTGACCAGCGGGTGTGGCCGGGCACGGACTCACCGCGCAGCACCAGGGAGGCAGGTCCGACGGAGGCGTTCTCGCCGAGGCTCGCGGCGGGCAGCACCACCCCGTTGGGGCCGAGGGTGGCGCCGTCCAGCAGGGACACCGTATCCATGCTGAGTACACGGTCGTGGAACAAATGGGTCTGGAGCACGCATCCTCTGTTGACGGTCGCGCCGTCGCCGAGCCTGACCAGGTCGGCTTCGGGCAGCCAGTAGGTCTCGCACCACACCCCGCGGCCGATCTTCGCGCCGAGCAGCCGCAGCCAGGCGTTGAACGGCGCGGTGCCGAGCCAGGGGACCGCGAACCAGGGCGCGGCGACCATCTCGACGAACGTGTCGGCGAGTTCGTTGCGCCAGACGAAAGACGACCAGAGCGGTTTTTCGCCGGGTTCGATCCGGCCGACGAGCAGCCATTTCGCGGCGGCAGTCGCGCCCGCGCCGAGCAGCCCGGCGGCCAGCAGCACCAGCCCGCTCGCCGCGACCGCGGC
>NZ_BAAGZI010000013.1:0-40895 GCF_054778695.1 Actinocorallia lasiicapitis | reverse complement strand
CGGCCTGGTCCTCGACGTCACCGCGCCTTCCCGGCCCGTCGCCGAACTCCCTGCGGGCCGGGTGGTGACGTTCGCGGGCTCGTCCGTTCTCGTCGACGGCGGCGGGCTGACCCTGACCGGGCGGGAGGTCCGGCGGTGGGCGAAGGGCACGACGGCGCTGGCCGCGTCGCCGGACGGCGCGCTGCTCGTCCTGGTGCGGAACGGGCGTCCCGAACTCTGGCGGGGCAGGACCAGGATCGCTCTGGACGAGGCGTCCGGACGTCCGCTTGACGCCGGTTTCGATGGGAATGGCACGCTCTGGCTGTTGTACGGGCAGAGCGTCGTCGAAGGCTGGGACGTCACCTCCCCGGACCGGCCGGTCCGAACGGTTCTGGCCGACGATCTGCCCGCCGACGCCCTCACCCGCGTCCTGCCCGGCGGCCTTCTCCTCGCCGACCAGCCCGCTCGCGGCCTGTCGATCTGGAAACCGGTCCTCGGCGCCGCCCCCACGGCCAGCCCCGGCACCGAGATCACGTTCGGGCCCGGCGGCCGTTCCGTCATCGACACCACTTTCCACGACCCGCCCGCCGAGCTGGCGGGCTTGGAAGGCTGGCCGGTGTTCGCGCCCGACGGCCGCACCCTTCTCGGCTCGGGCGCGCTGGGCCGTCCCCTCCGCTGGGATCTGACCGGCCCGTCCCCCCGCCCGCTGCCGCCCTACCCGCCGAGCACCGCCCGTCCCGTCTACTCCCCTGACGGCCGGCTCCTCGTCACCCGCGCCCCCGACGAGAAATCCCTGACCTTGTGGACGATCCCGCCCGAAGGCCCGCCCGTCCGCGCAGGCGGCCACCCTACCGATGCCGACCTGTACTCCTTCTCCCCCGACGGCCGCCACCTGGCCGTCTCCCACAGCCCCGACGAGCAGGGCGGCGTCCTCCTCCTCGACCTCACCGACCCGTCCACCCCGACCCCCACCGCCCACCTCGACACCCCGGCGGGCCCCACCGCCTGGTCCCCCGACGGCCGCTCCCTGCTCACCCCGGGCCCCGACGGCACCGCGATCATCTGGGACCCCACCACCGCACGGGAGCGCACCCGTTTCGGCAACCGCTCCACCCAGATCACCTCCCTCGCCTACGGCACCGGCCCCGCCGAAGGCACCCTCCTCCTCGGCACCCTCGGCGCCGCCACCCTCTGGACCACCGACCCCCACCCCACCCGCCTGACCGTCCTCCCCCTGGCCGAAGGCCCCGCCACCTACTCCCCCGACGGCCGCACCCTCGCCACCCCCACCTCCTCCGGAATCCTCCTCACCGACCTCACCCCCCTCCTCCTGGCCCGCACCAACCCCACCCAAGCCGCCTGCACCCTGGTCCGCCACGGCCTGAACCGTGCATCCTGGCAAGCAGCCGCCCCCGGCATCCGCTACCACCCCACCTGCTAAAAATCCCGGCACCGGCCAACAAGCCCCGCGAGATCAGCCCGTCCGAAGGCGAGCCACCGCCAGCCGAACATCCACCCCGACCGGCCCAGGGACGGTCATCGCGCGCTCGACAACAGCGCCGTCTTCACCGCCACCAGCGCATCCGTCGGCCGATCCGCCTCACACACCAGCCCGCCACCCGCCCAGGTGAAACAGAGACGACCACCCCGATCCGGGCGGCCCTGACACCACACCTCCACCAGCCAGGCGCCCTCGCCCACCCGGCCTGAAGCGACCAGATGGAACTCCCCAACCCGCACCACGTATCCCTGTTCGGTCAGCAGGACGACAACGCCTCCAGTGCCGCCTTGCACCCGTCAGCTCATACGGCCTCAGTGCCTTATCTAAGGGCTTGCGATTTTACCTTGAAAGACGAATCATGAGGGCCGACATTTACCGAGTCTACAATCCAGTTCAGGGACTTCAGCGATACCACCAAAGCCTCTTTGATTGCATCCATCGCAACTCCACCCGCGAAGGCGAGGCTCGGGTCGCGATCCACATCCGAGGTAAGTTTCATGACGAGATCCCGGCTTGGCTTCCAGGTCACATAAACACCCCCTGAATCGATCAACGAGTCATAGAAGACATGAACCCCTCCACTTGGGTTAGAAGCGGGACCGTCGTAACAGTCACCCTGACGCGTCACAGCAAAACCCAGCAACTCTAGATCCTCGGAGACACTATCCGCAATTGCCTGAAAATCGGCGATTACCTCTTGTGGAACTCTCGGATACCCTTGCATTGCAGCTCCAAATGGCCGCCTCCCCACCAGTAGGCACGGGGACAGCTAGCGAATTGTGAGTTAGAT
Organism: Actinocorallia lasiicapitis; assembly: GCF_054778695.1. Lineage (NCBI taxonomy): Bacteria > Bacillati > Actinomycetota > Actinomycetes > Streptosporangiales > Thermomonosporaceae > Actinocorallia > Actinocorallia lasiicapitis. The sequence goes on along the minus strand of NZ_BAAGZI010000013.1, from coordinate 38,625 downwards.
TCCTCGGCGCTGCCTAGCCTGCGAGATAATATCACCGTGCCGCCCCCTCCACGCCTTGTTCATCAAACGCCCATCCGAAGCACTCGGGGAAGCATATGGAAAAGGAGCATGTTATTGCAGCACGTCGAGAGCAAAGATCGTTAGCCAGAAGAGCATCACAACGGTCCGGGCAGCGCTCCCACTCAGAGTAAAGATGTGTCATTTCATCGTCACCCGCGAGGCGAGACGGCCACTATTCGCACACGCAAAAGCCGCACGACTCAGTTCGTCGCTTAGTCGATCTGAGTTCTGGTGCAGTTGTGGACGAGGACGGGGGTGGGGCCGGCGAGAACGTAATAGGTGTCCGCGACGGCGCCAATGCGAGCCCGCCCGGTCGAGGCAATCCGCTGCAATGCCGTGCCCGCCCGCGTCACCTGATCCTTCTCCGCCCGATCTGCGGCCAGGAACAGCTCCGCGACCTCATCCACAATGATCACTACCGGCGGCGGCCGGACCGATTCAGGAAGCGCCCAAATCTCACAGGCCGTGCGCGCGGCACACCGCTTTCCATGCAGCCAGCTCCGCCAGCACCTCCCACCGGCGGCCATCGTCCGGGACACCGACACCGACCGTCAGCAGCTCCCCTCCGGTCGACCCCACCCGGACCGCTTCAAGGGGGTCATGGCGGTAGGTCGAGAGGACTACCCGGCCGGGACCGGCGTCGATCACCCGGGCCGTGTGGACCCGCCATGCGTGAGCGAATTTCTCGGCCGCCTCCACGTAGTCGGCCGGGACCTGCCCGTCCAACAGCCGGACCGGGAGGCGCCAGCCCGCAGTCGTGGGCCGGGCCAAGCCGAGACCGGGCACCAGATCGGGCAGGCCTTTCGCGGGCGGCCTCGGACGGAGGGTGAGGCCGCAGCCGCCCGCGACCCGCCGCCACGAGGCATACAGGCCAAGCAGCGAGGCCGGGAAGGCGATGAGCACCCGGAACGACACCGGATGCCACCGCCGCCACGCCCATAAGGCCGCCCCGACGACAGCGACAACGATGGCGAGATCGGTCCCGAGGCCGTGCATGACCCAGCTGCCCGTCAAGCGGACTTGGAGGCACGCGCCGGGGGCGCCTCGACAACGACCAGGGGCACGATCCGCTCGGCTTTTTAGGCAACCCCCGCGTGATGCCGGCCGTGGTCCTCGGGCTGCCATGGGCTGCCCACCAGGCCAGCCACGGTGACGATCTGCCCCAGCGTCAGGCCAGGATCATCGGGCGCAGACACGTTTAGCAGATCGACCCTGCCGCGGGTGTCCACGGCCGTCAGACCGACCTCGAACACCGTCCGGCCGTCCTTGTCGACCTTCACCTCACCGGTATCCCGATCGGCCAGCTTCGGGCGGGGCTGCGCGACGCACACGAACGTCAGGCCGGTGGTGTTCACGGGCGTAGAACCTCTAAGCCAAGGACCGTCCGGGCCGACCAGATGAACGCAACCCCTGAACCCCGAGAAATCAGCCTGCCCGGCGCTGGGCCATCGCCGCCAGCACCCTGGCCCGCAGTTCGCCCGGGGACGTCGCAGACAGGAACAAGCCGTGCGGTCCGACCGCGAACCAGTGCCCGGCTGGAGGATCGGCGACGAAACCGACGTCGGCGAACTCGGCCCGCAACCGGGCCAGCACCAGCCGGGCATCCGCCTTGCCCGGAACGTGGGCCGTCGGCCCGGGGGTGGTCATCGCAGCCTCGGCAGGAACGCCGTCTTCACTGCCACCAGAGCATCGGTCGGCCGGTCCGCCGCGCACACCACAGCGCCGCCCGCCCAGGTGAAGTACAAGCCGCCAGCTTTGTCCGGGCGGGATTGGCACCACACCTCCACCAGCCGAGCGCCCTCGCCCACCCGATCGGCGGCAACCAAATGGAACTCACCCACCCGCACCGCGTATCCCTGCTCGGTCAGCAGGGCAGCCAGCTCCTTCAACGCCGCGCTGCGCTTGCCGGAGACGTCCCCGCCCTCGACGACGTGGTCCGGTATCGCCCGCACCGCGACTGCCACAGGAGCGTCCAGCGGTGCGAGGACGTGCGCGAGGCAGGCCGCAGCCACCACGAGATCGTCGACCGGCGCGATCGGGTCACCCCAGGAGTACGCGAAGAACAGCCTCCCCGCCGCATCCGGTTCGCAGGTGACGTTCTCGACCAGACAGCCCGCTTGACGGCTGGCCACCCGCAGGAACGGCCACCGTCCCGCCGGGGCCACCACCTTGACGTCGAAACCCTCGCCGTCAAGGGCCTCGCCGAGCATCCTGAGCGCCTCGCCGCGCCGTTCCCGCTGTTCCACGTCGTTGGTCACCATGCCAGCGACGGTAGGAGCGCAACCTGCGGAGTGTCATTGGCACTCTCAGCTTGACAGTCGCGAGAGTCCCCATCAGCGTCACCAGCCCCTGGTCAGTACTCCAAGGCGATGAAGTCCGCCAACTCCCGCATCTCCGGCGTCAACGTCCGCCGACGCCCCGTCACCTTCTTCAACACATCCCGGGCCATCCGCTGGTTCACGATCCACTCCGGTGCCTCGTTCCGGATCTCCACCAGCGTCTCCAACGCCTCCGAATACTGCTTCAACCTGGCGTGTGCGTCCGCGACGTCCAGGCGGTGCCGGCGGACGCTGCTGGACTCCCTGCGGAACCGGGGCCGCGGAATCGTCTCCGCCAACGCCAGCACTTTGTCCGGCCGATCCTCGATCAACGCGTTCTCCGCCCGCCGCATCACCACCTTCACCGGCCCGAACGTCCGCGTGAAATCCTCCGGCGGCGCGATATCCGCCCCCATCCGAGCCCCCGCCGCGTGCGCCAACCTGAGCGCGTCCTCCGCCTCACCCGACTGGTTGTTCCGCACCGCAGCCGTCGACACCCGCAGCATCAACCCGCCCCACGCCGCCAACTCCGGCATCGTCGCCCGCGAGAACCGCGGCTCGATCTCATCCGCCGTCCGCGACGCAAGCTCCAGTGACTCCCCGATCAGCCCCTGCCGCACCAGCAGCCAGCAGCGCGTGTTCACGATCGCCGCAGCGTCCAACCGGCCCGGCGCGTCATCCAACGCCCGCCCCAAAGCCATCTCCGCCGTGTCGAACTGGCGGGTCTGCACCAGCAGCATCGCCGCCAGATGCAGCAACCGCGCCCGCACCAGCCGGCCGTCCGCACCCAGCGCGTCCGCGTCCCGTAGCAGCGACGGCAACGCCGCCCCGAGATCCGCGTACCGGTTCTCCGTGAACAACGGCTGCGCCGCCCGGACCGCAGCCCCCACACCCTCAGCCGTCGGCTGCTCCTCCAACCCGCCACCCGCACGCCCCATCAGCGCGTCATGGACCGGCGCCCACCGGCCCGCCATGGCCGTCGGAGTGTCCTCCGCCTCCGGACGGACGATCAACGCCGACGTCGGCACCCGCAACGCCACCGCGAGCTTCCGCAACGTCTCTACCCGGGTGTCCGACCGCTCCCCCTGCTCCAACTTCCGCAGCAGCGACACCGACACCCCGGACAGCCCAGCCAGCTCCCGCTGACTCAACCCCCGCCGCTTACGCACCGAAGCGATCCGCTCACCAAGACCCGACGCCGCCATAGCCGACCTCTCCAAGAGAAGGGCACCCATCTCATGGTAACGACCAAAACCGCAGCCAGCCGGGCGTCCACCTACGCAGCGCCCCGGAGGTCAAGCTGTGCCGCTCACAAACGGAAGATCTTCCGCCCAGGCAGATAATCATCCCCGATGAGGACTTTCTGTACGTCTTCAAGGGCGACCCGCTCGCGGGTGACGGCAACTCTGACGGCAACCCAGGCGCACTCACACGCCAGAAGACTTTCCGATTACCCGACAGAGCCAGGCCAAGGGTCGAGACCAGGATCGGAGTGCAAGCATATCAATGGCCGACTGCCACTAATTGCCAACTCCAGAGCCTCCTCGAAACTATTCCCAAGTTCCCAAATCCACCCCATCCCCGTCGCGATCACTCTTCCGCCGACCTCAACGAATACGCTCGAATAACTCATCCATTCACCGATTGGGAAATATGAACCCCCCAGGGCTTCCTCGACCTCCAGCGCCATCTGGCGCTGCCCCGAGCCAGCAGCGATTGGGTCGATGTTGAATGGCTCATCATTGTTGAAATTTGGACCCGCTGCCACCAGTGGGTCGACCACCAGCCCGCCCATATTGGCGAGAATTTTTACTGCCAGCGGATGAGCGCGATACCCCTCGGCTTCCAAGGAGCTGATCCACGGACCGGTATCTATCGCCCGCTCCGGGCTCCATCCGGAAGACCTAAGCGCCTCCAGCAAGTCATCGGATATAGATTCCCACCGGATCATTCAGAACCTCCGATGTTGAGATGTTCCAATAGCCGATTACAGCGGCCGCAGAGCCTGGCTGGTGTCCCATGTGTGTGCGTCCGTGTTTGATGTCGGCATCTGGTTGTTCCGCGAATGCACTGTTCGCACCGTACCCCCATTAATAGCGCTGGGTCCTTCAGCCGCCTGCGCCTGGATCAGGCAATGGGCCTCCGCACAACCTCCGTGATGACCAGTTTCTTGGATGGCATCTGCCAGCGGGCCCTCGGGAGTTTCACCATGACGATTATGGCCATAGTACGTCCGCCCGACGGGGAGGTGTACTCCGAGGCGAACTTCACGCCTGGCTTGTTGCGCACCGTATTTGCGTAATCGACAAGAGGGTCGCAGTTGTGAACGAGGACCGGGGTGGTACCTGCGAGTACATAGATAGAAGGTGTCCGTGACGGTGCCAATGCAAGCACCCGGATTTCCCCGCATGCAGGAAACCATGCCTCGCCAAGACTCAAACCTCTAGAAGGCATCGTCAGATACAGCAAGATCCGATTACCCTGAAGGACCGTCAAGTAGCCCGAGTCGCCACAAGCTTATCTATCGCAGCCTGCAGAGAGCGGGTTACCATTTCTCGAAGATCGTCAAGATCGTCTGCACTAATTCGCCGTTCGACACCTTCTTCAAGAGCGACCCATCGACCATATATATCAAGCGCCCTCGACTCAGCGACCTCCGTTAGGCGCAACACCTCGCCGAGGCCCCTGCCAGATAGCTTGACATTCCGAACAAACCACGCCGAGTAGCGCTCGCACTCGGAAACAAAATCGCACACCAGGGTTATCATTTCAGCATCTGCGAACTCGCAAGACAGAATCATTATCGCGAGATTCCGCTCGATATATCGAGTGGGAGAAAGCAGTCGCTCTGGGATTTCCACACACTGGTCCATTTGCTCATCCATGCATTCTCAGGAGCCAATCTGTTGCTGGCTTTGTGTTCGTCGGGGATGTCTGAAATCCCACCCGCTCGCAGAGCTTGTGCACAGTAGGTGACAACTCTGCCTCCCCAGGCTATACGCTGGGTATACACCGCGAGCGGTCTTATCCATCATTACCTCAGCATAGGCCATAGCCGCCTCTGGGTTCGGCAGCGGGACTCTGACGTTAATCGTTGTCGATGGCAGTGTCGCGGGGTCGAATACCTCAACACCGTTGCGAGGAAGGCCAACTCCCCCGAACTGATGTGTGCTGAGCATTTCATCACCGTTCTTGATCGTGATCAGCGCATGGTAATTCACATGGTCTAGGTGGACTATCGCCTCACCGCAGTTGTGGACAAGGACCGGGGTGTTACCGGCAAGGACGTAGTAGGTGTGCGGCAGTGCCGATATTCGAGCGGTTTATGGGTCGTGTTACATGGCTTCTACCTGGCCTTTATCCGGTGCGTGGCCGTTCGATTGCGGTCTTTGACGGCAGTGGTGACGGCGTGCGACACGAGGTCGCACATGATCGAGAGGATGACACCGATGGAGGTTCGGCTGATGTCGTAGTCGTAGGTGTGATCTCAGGCCAGTGTCCAGGGGCCTGTCCCCGCTTCGACGTGCGTCGCTGGTGACGGCGGGGTGCGAAGCTCGGAGTACAAGCCCAAGGGTTCCCGTTCCGTCCGGGGGCCACAGGCAAGGGGAAGACCGGACGGGTGAGCGTAAGCGAACCTTCGATGATGCCTCGTCACGTTGAGCCCCGCCAGACGGAAGCGGTAGCGGGGTGCAGGGACTTGCCGCCTGTGAAAGCGGCGGGTGCCGGTCGGTGAGCCGTCGCCGACCGGGTGGACACCACCGTCCCCGGGGTATAGGAGGCACCCTTCCCGGTCGCATCTCGCATGTGTGGAACGTGGAAACCCCGACGGGTTCCAGGCGGCCTCGGGCTGTCTGGTGGGCCGACCGTGAGGAGAGCCGATCGCCCGGCGGGAACAGGATGGCCAAGAAGCCAATGCCGGTGGCCGAAAGGCAACGGGAAACCGGGACGCTCAGGGCGGTTTCTTCGCCGCTCGTCTCGGATAACCGGCCGGATACGGGCTGTTGCCCGACCCGAAAGGGTGCTGACGTGGCCAGGTGAGTCTGTGGAGAAACGATGAACGAGGCAATGGAACCGAAGGGCAAGTTGGACGCCATGGCGGACATCCAGGACACGGCGCACGCCGCTGACCAGGGGGCGGCCGTGGCGAACGGACCGGAGGGCGAGATCTGCGACTGGCCGTCGATCGACTGGCGGCAGGTCACCGACGACGTACGGCGCCTACGGCACCGGATCTTCACGGCGAGTAGGGCGGGGGACCTGGCGAAGGTCAGGAACCTGCAGAAGCTGATGCTCCGCTCCCACGCGAACGCTCTGCTGAGCGTCCGCCGGGTGACGGAGGTCAACGCCGGCCGCTCAACAGCGGGTATCGACGGGCGAACCGCGCCGCTGGAGTCCCAGAAGGCCGATCTGGCCGGCTGGCTCCAGCAGCGAGCCGTCCCGTGGAGGCCCCTGCCGGTCAAGCGGGTGTACATCCCCAAAGCCGACGGACGCACGCGCCCACTCGGAATCCCCGTGATCGCCGACAGGTGCCTGCAGGCCCTGACACTGGCCGCGCTGGAGCCCGAGTGGGAGGCACGGTTCGAACCGAAATCCTATGGATTTCGGCCCGGCCGTGGCTGTCACGACGCGATCGAAGCGATCTTCAACACAGTGAAGGGCCACAACCCGGCTCGCCGCTGGATCCTCGACGCCGACCTGAAAGCGGCCTTCGACCGGATCGACCACGACCACCTGCTGTCCCAGCTCGGCACGTTCCCCGCCAGGGAACTCATCCGGCAGTGGCTGAAGGCCGGTGTGGTCGATGATGGCCGTCTGGCCCCGACCGAGGAGGGCACCCCGCAAGGCGGGGTGATCAGCCCCGCGCTGCTGAACGTGGCACTGCACGGCCTGGAACACGCCGCCGGAGCCCGCTACCACCCCGACACCGGCGCGGTGAACGCCGGATGGACGGTACCGGGAGCTCCTGTGGTCATCAGGTACGCCGACGACCTGGTCGCACTCTGCCACTCACCCGAGCAGGCAGAGCAGGTCAAGGCGGCGCTCGCCGTTTGGCTGGCACCCAGGGGTCTGGCCTTCAACGAGGACAAGACGCACATCGTCACCCTCGAGGAGGGCTTCGATTTTCTGGGATTCAACGTCCGCCGCTACCGCAACGGCAAGCTCCTGATCAAGCCGAGCAGAGGGGCGATCAGCCGGATCCGGAAACGGCTCGCCATGGAGGTGAAGGCCCTGCACGGAGCCAACGCCGAAGCGGTGATCTCCAAGCTCAACCCGATCATCAAGGGCTGGGCGGCCTACTACCGGAGCGTGGTGTCCAAGGAGACCTTCTCCGACCTGGACGACTACGTATGGCGGCTCACCTGGCGGTGGGCCCTCAGGGCGCATCCGAACAAACCGAAACGCTGGATCACAGCACGCTACTTCGGCGCGTTCAACCCGGCCAGACAGGACCGCTAGATCTTCGGCGACCGGGACACCGGCCGCTACCTGACCAAGTTCTCCTGGACGAAAATCGTCCGGCACCAGATGGCCAAAGACCGGGCCTCACCCGACGACCCGGCCCTGACCGACTACTGGGCTCGGCGGCGTCGCCGCAGCCCCTCACCGCTGGGATACGCCGGAACCCGGGCGCTCCGCGCCCAATCCGGCCGCTGCCCAGCCTGCGAGGACTTCCTGCTCCACGCCGACAACGAGCCATCCAGCCCCCAAGAATGGGAGCAATGGTACGCCGCGACCCGCACGGCGATCCGCCGCAAAGCGATCACCACACGGGCCGCGCCAAGCACGCCGGACACACCCTGGCCATTCCAACTCGAACACGCACACTGCGCCCGCCGCCCAACCAGCGGCAACACGCACAACCCGGCAACCCAGCAAGCCCCACCAGCCACAGGACTCGCTTGAGCCGTGTGCCGGGCGACCGGCACGCACGGTTCTGAGGGGACCCCGGGCGCAGCAATGCGCCTGGGGTTACCCGACAACGGACACGCATCTCTACCGTTTCAGATGCACGTCCGCGCCTGGATGGAGCTCGGCCTGACCACGGCCGAACCTCGCCCGAATTACCGGCAATAATCCGGACAGCGCCCACCTTCAGTCAATCCCAAATTCCTCTACCGATTGATAGTCGAATTCGGCCGGGGAAAGAGCTGATGGAGGCTGGTCCAGCATGGGCGCCGGAAGTCCCGGCCCCCAAGAATCCCATCCATCGAAGAAGTAGTGCCCACTAAGCGCTACCCCATAGGGGCCGACGACAGCGCCGCCCCGAATCCTCTCGTCGAGCAGCGCGAGGAACACTCGGAGATCCCGCGCAGAAACAGGTCCTGATTTGCGGCTCCAGCAGCCTAGCCAGCTGCTACTAGACATACGATCATCGGCCTGGACGCAGACCCACGCTCGCGCCGGGTCTGCACCATCCCCAATGAGGATGTATGCCGTGAGCTGGTGCTCGCTGCCGAGCCGGACAGCCGTTGCGTTCATCATCTCACTATCAGGAACTCGATTAGGGTTTCCGGATTCATCGCTCCTGAGAGTACACGGTTGGCGATCTCAGCCGTCCGATGATGGCCTCCGGTGATGTGGATCTGTGAACCAGGGAAGTTGATCGAATCGTTCGGCCCCCAGTCGCGGAATCCGCTAATTGGGTCGTCACCATTCGGACCACCGAACCTGATCAGATCGTCATTGGAGAGGTTGGCCACACCGTTATGACCGATCTCTTCGCCGCCGTGCATCTGTAGATCCGTCAATGGGTGACTCGGCACCCGATTATCCACAAGTTCGCCGGCGCGGACATGGAACCGGCTCGGATCGGGATGGATCGGAAGGTCCTCAAGATGGCCATTTCCGCAGTTGTGGACGAGAACGGCCGTACTACCTGCGAGCACGTAGTAGGGGTGCAGCGGGATTCGAAATAGGCCATCTTATGGGGTGCTGACCATGCCCTTAAGCTGCTCCTTGTTCGTAGCGTTATTGACCGTTTACGACTCCCGACGGCAGTGCTGACGGCAACACGGGGAGACGTTCGCTTGGCGGCGATCTTACGGCGCGCTTCGGGCCGGGCATGGAAGAGCCCCGCCGGAGCGTGTGTGCTCGAGCGGGGCTCGGAGTGGATCAGCGGGTTGGGTCTACGTGGTCGTGGCGTCGTCCTGGTCGGTGAGGATCGCGTCCATGGCGTCGATGGCCGATCGTTGGAGGCGGGGCCGGACGTGGGCGTACACGTTCGCGGTGACGTGGATCTGGCTGTGCCCAAGTAGTTCTTTGATCGTCACGAGGTCGACGCCCTGTTCCAGCAGGAGCGTGGCGCACGAATGGCGAAGATCATGAAACCGGACCCGTCGGACGCCCGCGATGGCGCACAGCTCGCCGAACAGCCGGTGCACGGACGAGCCGTCCAGTGGTCGGCCGTCGGGCCGGGTGAACACCAGGTCGTGGTCCTGCCAGGTGGCGCCGGCCGTGGCCCGTTCGGCGTCCTGGCGGAGCCGGTGGGCCTTCAGGGAGGTGACGCACGCGGCGGGCAACGCGATCCGGCGTCGGCTGCTGGCGGTCTTGGGCGCGAACCCGACCAGCGTCCCGGTGGCCGGATCGCGCTGTAGGGTCTGCCGGACGTGCAGGTCCCCGGCCGCCAGGTCGAGATCGGACCACCGCAGCCCGAGGACCTCGCCACGCCTCAGCCCGGTCCGCAACGCCAGCTCATACAGCGGGCCGAGCCGCGCGTTCTTAGCGACCTTCAGGAACGCGCGCGCTTCGGAGGCGGTGAACGGCTCGAAGCTCGGGCGGACTTCCCCGAGCCGGACGGCCGAAGCGGCGTTGCGGGGCAGTTCGTCCTCGCGGACGGCGTGAGCGAGCGCGGCCGACAGGATGCACCGCAGATAGCGTTGCGTCCCGAGACTGATCCGCTTGCCGCAGCACCGGCCCACCGAGCAGCAGTGGGGCCGGGACGTCTTGTGCCGGGCTTCGGGGTCGCGGCGGGCGTCCCAGCCGCGTGCGCAGCACTGGCAGACCAGGGCGGTGTCCTGCAGCCAGGCCCGGACGTCCTTCGGCGTGAGTGCGGCGAGGCGCTTGTGGCCGAGGCCGGGCACGATGAACGTCCGTACGTACCGGTCGTAGGTCGCGTACGTCGTCGGCCGCAGCTTGTGCACGGCGACCCCGGCCAGCCAGGCAGTGACGTAGGCGGCGACGGTCACGGTCGGGTCGGTCGCCACCGGCACACCCCGCCGGGACGCGGCGATCTTCCCGAAGAGTTTGTCCATCGCCTCCTTCCGCGTCGCCCCATACACCCGCACCCGCCGAGACCGGCCATCGGTCGTCGTGACGTAGCCTGCGGCCTCCCACCGGCCGTCGGCCCGCTTGTAGACGGTGCCCTCACCGTTCGCACGCTGCCGGGCCATCAGCGGTCACCGCCCAGCATGCGCAGGCACTCCGCAGCGGCCTCGACGGGGATGCGCCGCAGCCGGCCGATCTTCAGGGAGCGGAGCTGACCGGACCGGATCAGCTTGTAGACGCTGTGCCGCGACACCTGCCAGGCGGCCATCAAGTCCGGCACCGTCAGCAGCCCAGAGGTTCTGGTCTTGGTCATCGGGCACCGCCGACCATGACCGGCTTGTCCCGTAGCCGCATCGGTCTGACCACGATGTCGGGAAGCGGTTTGCCGGTGAGCGCGGCCGTGAGCACCGCGTCAGCGGCCGTCAGGCCCTGGCCGACGAACTCCCACTCCCCGACCACCAGGATCTCCCCCGCCTCCGGGCCGGTGGCATCGGCGTGCTGGGCGCGGGCGTGGTCGATGCGGGCCTGGCGGAGCGCTCCGAGGGTGGTGGAGTAGCGGCGGGACTTGGTCGAGAAATGGCCCCGGAACCCCAGCATGTGCGCCCAAGCCCGCAGGCGCAGGCCCTCCAGTTCGGGGAAGCTGCCCAGCCGGACGCATTCGACGATCAGGGTGCGGGCGTGGTCGGACAGCACCAGGTGATCGAGGATCGGCAGGTCGCTTTCGCGGAGCCGCCGGTCCAGCGTGCCGACCGATTCAGCGGCCTTCGTCGCGTACTTCGCCACATACCCGGCGACCGCCTGATCTGTCAGCTTCCCGCCAGACTTGATCAGCCGGACGTCGACCTGACGGCCCCACCCGAACGCACGTGCGGGCATCCCAGGCGAGGCCGGGGAGGAGACGGTGACGGCCGGGACAGCGGACCTCACCGCAGCTTCCAGCACCGCTGGCGTCGCCCACGTCGGCGGCGTGTCGGCAGGACCGTCGGGACCGTCGAGGCGGATGACGGCGTGCAGGTGGACGACGCCGCGCTTCTGGAATTCGGCGACCTTTGCGAACGACACCGTCACCACGTCCCGCAGCACGCTGACCGGGACACCGGCCACGTCGGCGAGGCGCCGGCGCAGCGCGAGGGTGAATCGCCGCCACAGCTCCGGCGCCAGGGCGTTGAACAGGACCTGCCCGGTGTAGTCGTAGCAGTCCGGGCACAGCGGCGTCCCCAGCCGATCATCCCCCGGCTGGTGGCGGGCGGTGCAGGACGGAACGCGGCCGTGCGGGCAAGGCTGGGCTCCGCGCCGGGGATGACACGCTCCTGCCCGACCGGTTCGTTGGGTGTGGACCGGGCCGAATGACGGCGCGGTCAGCGTGACGAACGCCGCCGGATGGGCGATGACCGTGGCGGGGACGCCTTTGCCGCCGACCATGCCGGCGCGGATCAGCTGGTAGGTGTCGGCCCGGTACACCTCCGCGCACGCCGGGCAACGGGAAGCGCGGCGGGTCTTACACGCCACCCGCACCAGCCCGTCCGGCTCACCCTCCGAGGAGAACAACCCCACCACCTCACCCGTGGCGGCGTGGACGTGATCGGCACGGCCGGTCAGGTGGACAGGCTGGGCGCAGCCGCCCAGGGCCTTGGTGCGGGCCGCCCAACGACCATAGTCGGGCCGGGAGGTCCGTTCGGTGATCTGTCGGGCGACGGCCGGGCTGATCAGGGAGGCGATCAACCCGGCCGGTCCGGCCAGCGGTGTGAGTGTCAGGTTCATGTCAGGGACCGTGCGGGCGAACCTCGCTGCGGCAACCCCCGCACCCACACCGCCGATCGTCAACCTGTGGACACCGACCACAAGACGATGACCTGCGGTTACGCTGCCTGACTGTCGCCTCCGGGAACGTCCTGGCCGGAGGTATCGAGCGGCCAGGGCCGAGCCAGCGCCGCGTACCTCTTGGCCATCGCGGTCACCGTGGCGTCCGGAACCTCGGTGGACCTGGCGCGCCGCCAGCCGCCCTCGGGCAGGAGCGCGACACAGACGCCCGGCGTGATCGCGGGGATCGCCCGCGCTTCGACCACGGCCGGTTTGCTCACATCACCCAGCGCCATGGTCGCGGTCTCCGGATCGTTCACCCGGTGACACACCCTCCCGGTGAGCTGGGCGCGCAACGCGGTCACGCCGGGACCGAGATCAGAGCCGATCCGCTGCCCGCACACCACCAGATAGATCCCAAACGCCCGCCCAGTCGAGGCGATCCGCTGCAACGCCGTCCCCGCCCGCGCCACCTGATCCTTCTCCGCCCGGTCCGCAGCCAGGAACAGCTCAGCGACCTCATCCACGACGATCACCACCGGCAGCGGCCGGACCACCTCGGGCAGCGTCCAAATCTCCCGGGCCCCGTGCGTGCGGCACACCGCCTTCCGCGCGGCCAGCTCCGCCAGCACCTCATCCAGCAGCAGCACCGTTTCGGTGCGGTCGGTCGCCAGCGCCGACAACCGGGCCTCGATCGGCCCGAGCTCGACACCACCCTTCAAATCGATGCCCAGCAGTACCACCGGCTGCCCTGCCAGGCCGGCCACGATCGCGTGCACCAGATTCGACTTCCCCGACAACGTCGCACCCGCGATCAGCCAATGCGGCACTACTCGGAAATCGATCACCCACCTGCGGCCGTCATCCAGGACACCGACCCCGACCGTCAGCAGCTCGCCGCCGGTCGATAGCACGTTGACCGCATCGAGAGGATCACGACGGTAGGCCGACAGCACCACCCGGCCGGGACCGGACTCGATCACCCGGACCGCATGGACCCGCCACGCGTGGGCGAGCTTCTCCGCCGCCTCCACGTAATCGGCCGGGACCTGCCCGTCCAGCAACCTGACCGGGAGCCGCCAACCCGCAGTCGTGGGCCGGGCCAGGCCGAGACCAGGCACCAGATCGGGCAACCCTTTGGCGGGCGGCCTCGGACGAAGGGTCAGGCCGCAGCCGCCCGCGACCCGCCGCCACGAGGCATACAGGCCGATCAGGGAGGCCGGGAAGGCGATGAGCAGCCAGAACGACACCGGATGCCACCGCCTCCACGCCCACAAGCCCGCCCCGACGACAGCGATAGCCGCAGCGAGCTCGTCCCCGAGGCCGTGCATGAGGCTGCCTCTCAACCGGACGACTTGGCGGCGCGGGCCGGGGCCGCCTCGGGCACCGGGAAGGCCACGATCCGGTCGGCCTTGTAGGCCACGCCCGTGTAGTGGCGTCCGCGGTCCTCCCGCTGCCAGGGGCTGCCCACCAGACCCGACATCGTGACGATCTGCCCGAGCGTCAGGCCGGGATCATCGGACACAGACACGTTCAGCAGATCGACCCTGCCCATCGCGTCCACGGCCGACAGACCGACCTGGAACACGGTCCGGCCGTCCTTGTCGACCTTCACCTCACCGGTGTCCCTGTCGGCCAGCTTGGGCCGGGGCTGGGCGACGCAAACGAACGTCAGGTTCGCGGTGTCCACTGGAATGTTCTTCATGGCTCTGCCCTCCAAGGCGTAGAACTTCTACGCCAAGGACCGTCCGGGCCTCCCAGACAAACGCAACCCCTGAACCCCGCGAATTCAGCCCCTCCGGCGGTGTGGCATCACCGCCAGCACCTTGGCCCGCAGCTCGACCGGGGACGGCGCGGACAAGAACAGGCCGCGCGGCCCGACCGCGAACCAGCGCGCGGCGGGTGGATCGGCCACGAAGCCCACGTGAGTGAACTCCGCCCGCAGCCGAGCCAGCAACAGCCTGGCATCCGCCCCATCCCCGACCGCCGGCCGTCGGCCCAGAGGCGGTCACCGCGGCCTCGGCAGGAGCGCCGTCTTCACCGCCACCAGAGCATCCGTCGGCCGGTCCGCCTCACACACCAGACCTCCGCCCGCCCAGGTGAAACAGAGACCGCCGCCCCGATCCGGGCGGGACTGGCACCACACCTCCACCAGCCGGGCACCCTCGCCCACCCGGTCTGAAGCGACCAGATGGAACTCCCCAACCCGCACCACGTATCCCTGCTCGGCCAGCAGCGCGGCCAACGCCTCCAGTGCCGCCTTGCGCCCGTCAGCTCCTCCGGCATCCACCCCACTCGGGCCGCGTAGGCCCTCAGCCGAAACCGCCGCCTCAGGCCGTCCTTGGGGTGCCAGGACATGAACGAGCCGGGCCACTGCTCCCAGAGGATCCGTGGCCGGGCAGATCGGGTCTCCCCACGAATAGGTGAAGATCAACCGTCCTGCTGTGTCGGACCGGCAGCCGACGTTCTCCGCCAGCGCGCCCGCCTGCCTGCTGACCACCCGAAGAAACGGATCCGCTCCCGTCGGACGGACCAGCCGCGTCTCGAATCCCTCGCCGTCCAAGGCCATGCCGAGCATCCCGAGCGCCTCGGTGCGGGCCTCCACCTGTTCCCTGTCGTCTGTCGCCATGACGAACACGATCAGCGCGATGACAGCCCGTACTGTTCCAGATTGGAACAGTCACCACCCAGGGGTTTACAAGCCCATCCGGGTCTGCAGGCCCCGAAGGGGCTCAGGGACTGTCCGCCGCACGTCCACCAGATGACCCACCACCGACCGAGCCGAGGGATGGAACCGCGTCATCTGCGGGGCCGTCCGCTCCGCGGCGAGCACCCGAGTCATCGCCCTGTCGTAATCGCCCAACTCCAGCCGGACCCGGGCCATGTCGATCTCGTGATGCGCGTGCCGCTCCACTGCCATCCCCGCCAGAACCCGCGCGGGAATCTGCGTATCCCGCCGGACCGCCTCGTCCAGATCCCCCAGCTCCAACGCGAGCGCCGCCCCGTGGATCGCCAGGTTTCCCGGCCCGTAGTCACTGCCGTGCCGGTCCAGCGTCGGCGAACCGGCCCGCTCGGAGATCTCGGCAGCCTGCCCGTAGTGGTCCCACGCCTCCCCAGCCCGCTGCCCCCGCGCACACACCACCGCCGCCCGCAGATGCAACGACCCCGCCACCTCCACAGCGTCCGGCAAAGCCGCGTCCACGGATCCGATCGACCGGTCCAGCAGCCGCACCGCCGGACCGTACGCGGCCACGCCCATCATCAGCAGCGCCCGCCGGTAGGTCACCATCAACGGAAGATGCCGATCCCCCGATCGAGAAGCCGCCACCGCCGCCCGTTCCATGATCAGCCCTGACAGGTCGTTGTAGCCGAGCCTGCGTGTCAACGACGCCGCGAGCTGGTTCAACGCCAATGTCAGCAGCGCCCACACCCGCTCACCGCCGCCCTCGTGTGCGTGCCACGACAGCTCCTCCACCAGCCCCGGCAACCGCGCCGCAAGCTGCAGATGCCGGGCCTTGTGCCGCAACGTCAGCGCCTCTCCCAGCGCGGCGGCCAGCTCATCCAGCGACCGGGGCGGACCGAACAGATCCGGCCCGACCTCTCCGTACGCCATCGCCCGCCGCAGATCCGAAATCGCCGCGTGCGCCCCGTCCTCAGCCCTCGTCCGACCCGGGAACGGCTGCCCGTAAACATCGGCCGGATCCACTCCCAGCGCAGCCGCCACCGCAGCAACGAACGCCGGCGTCGCGACCTTATGTCCCTTCTCCACCTGCGCGATATGCGACCGCGAATACGACGTCTTCTGCGCCAAACCCTGCTGCGTCAACCCGCGACGCTTCCGCTGCCGCGCCACCCGGACACCCACCGGCTCCGCCGCCGCCCCACCGCCCATCGGCCCGCCTCCGCATCCTGAAGTCGCTACCCCCAGGCTACGGCTCAGAACCCGACCACGTCAGGCCAAGACCGACAGGAAACCCGCAGGCAGACGATCTTCCCCGATGAGGACTTTCTGTACGTCTTCAAGGGCGACCCGCTCCGCGGGCCGCCGACAGCCGCGCGGCCCGCGCCGGGCTCCGGCCCCTCCGGGGCCGACCCGGCACAGCTGCCCGGCACGAGGACGCAAGAGGTCGGTTGTAGGAGTCCTACAACCGACCTCTCAGCGTGACGGCAACGCTGACGGCAACACGGGCGGCCTTCACCCCCCCCAGCAGCCGTCCCGGCAGTCCACCACCGCGCAGGTTCCGCTCGATAGAACAGACGGACTTAGCGTCGACGACGCTCTCCGAGGAGCCTCACCCAGCGCGGCAGCTATTGGTCCGATCCACCGATTCCGACGGCCCTCAGAAATGTCTCGAAGTCAGGTGCGATTTGCCTCCACCCGCCGGAAATCGTAAGGAAGATCACGGCCGGGCTTTGCCCATCGCGATAGTCCAACGCGAAGGGCATGTCCGGACCAAGGTCTCCAATGAAGACCGATCGATCTTGCACGATATCTCCGGGCGGCTCGGCAGGATCAGGCTCGCCCAGGTACTCCGCGAGCACTTCAAGGTCATGCTCGCCGTGCCACCTTGTCGTCTCGCTCACGATCCCCTCAAGCGAGTAGAAGCGGGGATCCACGACCTCGGAAGCGAAGACGTCCGACAACAGCTGTCTGTCTGCTGGTGCCAGCCACGTCCCATCCGTGATGGCTGCCACCAGCGCCTCGGGAAGGAGCATGCTTCCAACCAACATGTCCGTGCCTCCTACCTTGACCACACAGGCCATCCCGTGGCCTCCATGAGCGAATCCATTACTTGCTGCCTCATGTGCTCTGGAGCAAGGGTGCTCCCATGATTCCGGCCATTGACGCTCCGCGAGAGCCAGCTGACCGACAATCCACCTTCTTCCCTGAAGGCAGTGAACGCGACCGTATCGCGCGAACCTCCGAAGTGCAGGAAGTTCACTTCCCCGTGTCCACCGGTCCGGTTGACGACGTTCGGGGGCGACCCAGGGCCTCGTGCCTCGACATTGAGGTGTGCACGCATACCGCCGCTACCGGGGTCGAATACGCCGCTAAACGCGGCTCCAGGTTCGTGGGCCGCCATCGTGGCTGCATTGTCAATGTCGCCCGCGTTGGACAGAACGTTGGTGCAGTTATGGACAAGGACCGGCGTGCTACCTGCCAGCACATAGTAGGTGTGGAGGGTGTTGATGGTGAGGTCGTAGGTGGTTTGGTCGGTGAGGTAGTGCTGGGTTTTGGTGACGAGGGCGCGGTCGCCGTTGGGCTGTTGGAGTTCGTCGCCGGGTTTGAGGTCTTTGGCTTCTACCCAGGAGGAGTGGGTGAAGGAGTAGAAGGGGTGGTGGAACGTGGTGGTGAGGGTGCCGGTGGGCGGCGGGCCGCGTTCCTGCTTCTTCGTGGTGATGGTGAGGTCTACGAACTCGCGGTCGTCGGGGGTGACGATCACTTTGGAGATGCGGTTGGTCTCGGTTTTGCCCTTGGAGTCGGCGACAGCGTTCTTGATCTTGTCGCCGACCTTGAGCTTGGAGATGGGTTTGGCTGTGCCATCGGCCATGAGGACCTTGGTGGAGGCCGTGAAGCTGTGGCAGGTCGAGCTCTTGGTGGGGGCGGTGATAGGGCTGCGGGCCCGGGGGAGGCTGGGGATTCCGCCGGGGGTGGCGCCGGAGGCGGTGGACTTGACCGCGCCCTTCCAGGAGCAGCCGCCGCCGGAGGAAGCACAGGTCATGCCGTAGTTGACGGCGCTGTCCGCGGCACCGGAGAAGGATTCCTCCAGCACATTGGAAGCGATCTTGGGAAGGCCCTTCTTGAGGGCGTTCTTCGCCAGGGCGCCACCCAGGCCGCCGGTCACGCCGCTGAGCGCACCGGTCGCGCCGCCGAGCAGGCCGGACTTGACGAAAGAGCTCACTGAGCAGGAGCCCTTCTGTCCCTCAGCGCACTTGAAGCCCTGTTCGACCAGACCGGCTACCGCACCCGCGACCGCACCGCAGGCGATGGCGCCGACGCCGGCGGTGACCGCGCCCAGGACGGCGGCGCAGCCGGCGAAGGCGACCGTGGAGACCACCGCCACCGCGATGTCGGCTGCATGGGCCTTGACGAATTTGACGGTGCTCTTGGCCGCGGTTTTCGCTGCCTTCTTTACCGCTTTAGCCGCCTTCTTTATATTCTTGGCGGCCTTCTTCACCTTTTTAGCTACCGCCTTGGTCGCTTTCTTCACGACCTTGGTGACGGCCTTTTTGACCTGGCGTACCTTCTTGACGGCCTTGTGGTAGTACTGCTTGACCCGTTTGGTGACGGATTTCTTCGCGTCTTTGATCTTCTTTGTGACGGTTTTCGTGGCGCGGACGGTGTAGTCCCAGGCGCGGGAGGTGTAGTCGGCCGCGTAGCTGTAGGCCGTCGAGGCGTAGTTCCAGGCGTTGGAGGTGTACGTCGAGACGGCGGTGGTGGCGTTGTTCCAGGCGCTGGAGGCGGCCTTCTTGATGCAGGAGAAGAAGCAGTGGCCTGACGGGTCGGTTCCGGCGAGCGGGTTGTCGGCGACGTAGGCGAAGGGGTTGCCGTTGGCGCTGTTGCCGATCGCGGTGGTGTCGAGGGTGTCCTTGTTCTGGAACTGGCCTGTCGCCGGGTTGTACCAGCGCGACAGCATGTTGACCTTGCCCTGGGCGGCGGTGTCGGTCCAGCCGGACTGGAAGCCGAGCCGTCCCGACGTTCCGGTGGTGGCCTTGATGTTGCCCAGGGGGTCGTAGGTGGTGGAGCCGGTCAGACCGGTGCTGGTGGTGGTGAAGTTGCCGACGACGTCGTCGTGCTGGTCGGTCATGGCCAGGACGGCCTGGGCGGTGGTGCCGCCCTGGACTCCGATGCCGACCAGGGAGTCGTCGGGCGCCCAGCTGTAGGTACTGGAACCGTCGGACGCGAGGGTGTTGGCGGTGCCGGAGTACTTGAAGGTGTGGTTGGTGACGCCGGAGACGGTCATCACGCGGCCGAACGCGTCCATCAGGTAGGTCTGGTTCCCGCCACCGGAGGCGGCCTGAGTGACCTGCTGGTTGTAGGCGTCGGTGGTGAAGGTGCCGTTCTGGGTGCCGGACTGCGACAGCAGGGTGCCGCGGGCGCTGTAGGTGTAGGTGGTGTGCCCGTCGGAGGTGAGCTGGTCGCGGGCGTCGTAGGTGAACACGTCGCCGCCGACGCGGGTGCGGTTGCCCGAGGCGTCGTACTCATACGGGACGTTCGTGGTGCCGTTGTTCCAGCCGGTGATCCGGTTCGCGCGGTCGTAGGTGTAGGTGTTGTTGGCCGCGCCGGTCATACCGGTGGTGTTCTTGCTGGTGAGGTTGCTGTTGCCGTCGTAGCCGTAGGCGATCGACGCGACCGTCGTACCGCCGCTGGTCTTCAGTGTGTCGGTCTTGAGGCGGTGCAGCTTGTCGTAGGTGAAGGTGCGGTTCTTGCCGTTGGTGCCGTAGGCGATCGACGTCGGCTGGGAGATGACGTCGTAGCCGTAGGTCTGGCGGGTGCCGGTGAGCGGGTCGTCGATCGTGGACAGGCGGCCCGCGGTGTCGTAGCCGTAGGCGGTGGTGCCCGCCGCGTCCACGCGGCTGGTGAGCTGGCCGTCCTTGTTGTAGGCGAAGCTGCCGGTGCCGGCCGTTCCTGCGGAGGTGAGGGGCTGGCCGCGGTCGTCGTAGGTGTAGGTGAGGTTGGTCGCGGCGACGGTGGTGCCGATCGACGAGGTGCCCGCGGTGAGCAGGCGCCCGTCGGCGTCATAGGTGAAGGACCGTGACGCGGTGGCCGCGTCGGCGCCGCTGCCCGACTGGGAGGTCAGGTTGCCGACGTCGTCGAAGCCGTTGGTGACGGTGACGCCGCCCGGCATGGTCTTCAGGACCGGCTGGCCCTCGGCGTCGTAGCGGATCGTCGTCTGCCGGTTGGCGGTCGTGGTGTGGGTGGGGGTCGATGGTTCGAGGGTCGACTCCAGCATGTTCCACGTGTTGTAGCCGTAGATCCACGCGTTGCCGCGGCCGTCGGTGTACCGGGTGCGGTTGCCGTTGGCGTCATAGCCGTAGGAGGTGACGATCGAGGTGGTGGCGTCCACCGGTTCGGTCTGCGAGGTGACCAGGCCGCCGGAGTCGCGGGTGACGATCATGGTGTTGCCGCGGCCGTCGGTGACGGTCAGGTTGCGGCCGGCCGCGTCATAGCTCGCCGACGTCGTCTTCAGCACGGTCGTGCCATCGGTGTCGTACTGCTTGACCGTCAACGGGTTGCCCAGGACGTCATAGGTCGTCGCCGTGGACGTGTTGTCGCCGGCGGTCACCTTGACGGGGCGGCCGAGCAGGTCGTACTGCGTCGTGGTGACGGCGTTGGCGGGGTCGGTGAGGGTGGTCTGCTCACCGACCGCGTTGTAACCGAAGCGGGTGATCTTGCCTTCGGCACTGGTCGCCGAGGCGAGGAACGCACCGCCGGGGTTGGACGCGGACGCGGTGTAGGAGTAGGTCGTCGTGGCCGTGACCGGAGACGGATAGCGCTCGAGCGTGGTCTCGGTGAGCGGGCGTCCCAGATGGTCGAAGGTGGCCTGGGTCTGGGCGCCGGTCGCCGTGGTGGTGCCGATCAGCTCGCTGTTGGCGTTGTACTTCGACTTCGCGATCTTCCCGCCCGCGTCGGTGACCTTGTAGACGTTGCCGAGCTGGTCGAAGTCGTAGTGGGTGGTGTCGTTGTTGGCGTCGGTCATGTCGGTGACGCTGCCGGCGTTGTCGTAGGCCCAGGTGCGGGTGGCGACGATCGGTGTACTCGTGCCCGGCGCGGTGTAGTTCGGCTGCGTGACCGACACCTGGTTGCCCTCGGCGTCGTACGCCATCCGGGTGACGTTGCCCTTGGGGTCCTGCTGCTCGGTGACCGAACCGAAGGTGTCGTATCCCATCGTGGTGACGGGGCGCATCGCGACGGGCGTTCCGCCGCCGGTCTCGGCGCTGACGGTCGGACCGGTGGTGAGGACCTCGTTGCCCGCCTCGTCGTAGACGATGTCGGTGGCGTTGCCGTTCGGGTCGGTGACCTTGGTCGGCAGGCCGCGCTTGTCGAGGGTGTACTTGGTGGTCTGCTTGGTGTACGACGCGGTCGTGTCGCCGTTGCGGCCGTTGGTGTAGAGCTTGGTGACGTCGGTGTCCGACAGCAGCCGGTTGTAGGCCTGGACGTTGGCGATGGAACCGTTGGCGTAGTCCACGGGGTTGCCCGCGTACTTCGCGCGGCCGATCACGAGCGAGCCGGTGGCGTTGAACGCGCTGGGGAGGGCCGCGGTGCCCTGCGGCTGGCCGTTGACGTACAGCTTCATGGTGCCGTCGGCGGCGTTGAACGTCGCCGTCAGATGGACCCACTGGTTGGCGACGGCGGCGCCGGTGCTCTGCGCGGACGCCCAGACGGTCGGGTTGTCGGAGTCCTGATCGACTCGCATGAACGACCACTTGCCGTTGCCGCCCTCGTACTTCAGGAAGAAACCGGACATCCGGTTGCCGTCCTGGCTGACGATGGTCTGGGTGCCGGTGAGTGCCGTCGGCTTCGTCCACGCGGAGACGGAGAAGCTCTGCGAGGTGTCCACAACAGGACCATTGGTCATGATCTTGGCGTCGGCGGTGCCGTTGAAGACGGCCGCGTCATCGCTCCAGGTGACCCCGGAGCCGGCCGCCGCGGTGACGCCACGGCCCGTGGCGTCGTGGACGGTGCTGCCGGACGTCTGGTTGAGACGCCACCAGCCGACCGGGCTGCCCACCTCGTCGCCACCGAGCGACTGGCTGGTCATCCGGCCCATCGCGTCGTAGGTGTAGGAGGAGGTGATGCGGGTGCCGGTGGAGCCGGTCGTCTGAGTGGAGGTGGCGACCTGGTCGTCGGGCGTGTAGGAGACGGTCGTCGTGCGGTTCACGCCGGTCGGATCCACGGTCGTGGCGACCACACGGCCGGAGGTGTCCACCGACGACTCGGTGACGGTCGCGCCGTTGTTGGTGACCTGCTTGATCGCGTTGCCGGCGGCGTCGTAGGTGGTCTCACGGTCGACGAACGGGTTCTGGCCGGCGGCGTCCTTCTTGACGATCTTCGCCAGGAGGTCGTTGTCGGTGTAGGAGTACTCGCTGATCCGGCCGAGCGCGTCCACGGTGGTCGCCAGCCGGCCGCCCGGGTCATAGGACGAGGACGATTGCACTAGGTCGTACGGTGTGACCGGGTTGTTCGGGTCGCCGACGTAGTTCTTCAGCGTCTGGGTGAGGGGCTTGCCGCTGGCGTCGTAGGTGTAGGTGGTGACCTGGCCGGTCGGGTCGGTCTCGCTGGCCTTGTTGCCGTAGGTGTCGTAGGTGAAGGACGTCACCTTGCCGCGGGCGTCGGTGGCCGTCGCGAGCAGGCCCTGCGCGTTGTAGGTGGAGCTGCTGGTGCGGAGCGCGTCGCCGCCGGTGAGGTCGGTGACGGTCTGGGACGTCGGATTGCCGTCGGCGTCGTAGGCCGTGACGGTCTTCGCGGTGTGGACGGCGCCGGTCACCCGGTTGAGGATGGCCGGATCGTTCTCTTCGATGAGCTGGCCGACGGCGTCGTACTTGAAGGTCTCGGTGACACCGCTGGGGAAGCTGTCGGAGATGACGGTCTTGGTGAGCTGGCGGCCGAGTCCGTCATAGGTGAAGCGGGTGATGAGGCCGCCCGCGTCGGTCACCTCCGCGACGTCGCCGTTCTTGAAGTACCGGATGTTGGTGGTCGCCCCGGACGGCGACACCGTCTTGTACGGCAGGCCTGGTGGAGCGAAGCCGGTGTCGTAGGCGGCGACGGTGGTGCCGTCGGTGTAGGAGGTGCGGGTGAAGCGGCCACCGGGGAAGCCGGGGACGGGCGGGGTGACGATGTCGGTCTGGTTGCCCTTGGCGTCGGTGCCGTAGACGGTCAGGTAGGTGTCGTCGGTGGGGCCGGTGGAGCGGCCGTCGCGCTCGGTGTCCATCACGTCGTTCTTGGGGTTCGGCGTGAGGGTCTTGGTGGTGGCGTCGGGCCAGTAGGTGAAGTAGCTGGTCGAGCACTTGTTCGTGGCGTGGTTCTGGCAGGTGGTCTTGGAGACCTCGTTGCCGCGCACGTCGTGCCCGGTGATGTCCATGTTGCCGTTGGGGTCGGTGATCGTGCGGAGGAAGCCGCCCGAGTCATACCCGAACTTGGTCTTCTGGCCGGACGGCACCGACGTCGGCGGGCTCGGGACGGCATCGACCGGGTTGGACTGGGCGATCTGACGGCCCGACGCCAGCTCGTACTCGTTGACGATGTACTTGTTGCCGGGATCACGGACGGCCACGGTCTTGGTCGGCGCCGGGCCGCTGGCGTCGCGGGCCGCGGCGACGTGGGCGTCGGCGTCCTGCGTGGTCAGCGCGGTCCGGTAGTAGGCGACATGGGCGATGGAGCCCTTGAAGTAGCCGAGGGTGTTGACCGGGTGGGCGGGCCAGGCTCCGCCGGCCATGCCCGCGCCGACGTAGACGAAGTTTGTGGACGACGTCTGAAGCGCGCCGTTGACGGTGCCGTTCGGGGCACCGTCAACATACAGGCTCTGGGAGTTCGTGGTGGCCGACAGCATGACGTGGTGCCAATTGCCGTCGTTGACCTTGTTGGTGGATACCAGGCCGTTGCCGGTGCCGTTGGCGTCCCAGAACTTGCCGTGCAGCTTGCCGTCGGTGCCGACGTACAGGGCGGGTACATATCCCCAGTCCGCGCCGGACGCGCCGACGAGGGTGTGGTCCTGCTGGCCGAACAGCACACCACCGGCGGTGCTGCCCGCTTCCGTCTTGAACCACATCTCCACCGTGCCGGGGCCGGTCGACACCTGGTTGTTGGTGGGCAGCTGGACGTAGGAGGACGTGCCGTTGAACTCGGTAGCGCTGTCGGCGAGCGGGCCCGGGGCCAGCAGTGTGGCGTTGGCGTAGGTCCCCTTGCCGGAGTTCACCTCGTTGGATGCGTCAGTGGCGCCAGGCAGGTCGGCCAGCCGGTAGTAGGCGGCCGGTGCGGAGCCGAGCACCGCGCCCCGGTAAGGGCCGTTGCTACCGGTGATCTGCGGGGTTCCGATGTTCCAGGCACCGCCGTTGGAGTCGGTGACGTTGGTGACCGTGCCCGAGACACCGTCGTAGGTGACGGCCGCGTACGCCTTGCCCGACGGGCGGGTGGTGGAGGTGAGCAGCGCGGTCGGGGTCTTGCCGACGGTATAGAGGCTGGAAACGTCGTTTTGGGTGAGGGTCTTGTCGAACAGCGCGACGTTCGCGATCGAGCCCTTGTAGAACGACGCGGTGCCGGTCTTGACGGTCTGCGACTCATACGGCTGCTTGGGCCACTTGTAGCCGAAGTAGCCGCCGCCGACCACGTTGATCCACTGGCCGGGAACCTCGTGCAGGCCGGTCTTCGACCCGACGAGCGCGCCGTCGAGGTAGAGCCACTGGGTGCCGCCGTCACCGGTCAGCACGACGTTGTGCCAGGCGTTGTCGGTGACCGTCGGCGTACTGACGATCGGCACGTACTGGTTGGCCGCCTGGTTGGTGAAGAACGATCCGGCGAGCTTGCCGTCGCTGTTGACGTACAGCGCGGGCGTATAGTCGCTCGGGGTCGTGCCCGCGTACAGCGGGTTGTCGAACTGGTAGGAGTACAGGATGCCGTTGGCGGTGTTGCCCTTGAACCACAGGGAGATCGCCTGCGGACGCTTGGTTCCGATCTTGAAGTTGTTCGGGAGGTTGATCGCCGAACTGGTGCCGTTGAAGCTCGCCGCGGTCGCCGACCCGCCGGCCAGGGAGCCTGCGGTACCGAGCGTGACGTCGCGGTAGAGGGCGTTATTGGACGCCTGGGTGGCGAGGTTCGCGCTGACGGCGACCGACGATCCCGCGGGTTCGGCCAGCGGCCAGTAGGCGTCGGCGCCCTGGTCGAGGACCTGGGAATGGTAGTTCGAGCCGGACACATAGCCGTACTGGATACAGCCGGAGGAGCAGGCGCCGGTCAGCTTGTCACCGGTGTAGTTGTAGGTCCACGTCTCGATCGTGCTGTTGTTGCCTGCGACGGCCGGGTCGGTGGTGACCGTCGTGACGTGCGCTTTGAGCGCACCGGACGGTGTCGTCCACACCAAGTTCAAAGACCGGTTCGATGGGCCCGACGTCACCTTGGTGATCTTCCCTGACGTCCAGGTGAAGGTGATCGCACGAGCGTTGGCGTCAGCAATTGAGGTGACACCGTAACGGCCCCCGCCCAGCGACTGGGTGAAGGTGTAGACGGTTCCGTTCTTGTCGGTCAGCGTGTATCCGGTGGGACTGGTCGTGGTGCGGAAGCTGACATACCGGCCGGATGGCGGGGCGAACGTGCCGTCGGGGTTCTTGCCGAACCCGACGACGGAGCCTTCGGGATAGGTGACGTAGGCGCCCTTCACCGTCGTGGTACCGGGCAGGTACTGCTCGGCGACCTCGGCGTCGAACACGCTGGACCAGCCCGCGCCGAACGCTCCGGAGATACGCGGGTCACGCGAGTTGTAGTCGCGGATCACGGCCAGGTCGGGACCGGTGGTCTCGACATCGGCGTCAGTCGCGGTAGTCGTGTAGTTGCCGTTAGAGGCATCGAAGCCCTGGCCACCGTTCTGCGACAGCGAGGAGGTGATCGATGGCTGCGGCACCTGAGTGGAGAGCGTGTACCACTGGGTGTTCGTCGAGTACGACGTGCCGTCCCAGGTTTCGGCCGTCCAGTAGTACGACTTGCCCCAGGTCAGCGTGTTGGCGGGGATCTGCCAGGAGGCCGCGTTCAAGGTGGTGGTGAGGTTGCCGGAGTCGGCGATCACCGCGTTGCTCTCGTTGTAGACCTTGAACCGGATCCGGATGTTGTTCGGGATCGACGGGTCGACCTCACCGGTCGCCGACAGCGTCGGGGTGAGGGTGTCGAAAGCGGCACCGTCGGCGGGAGCCTGGTTGCGGATCCGTGGCGCGATCTTGCCAGTGGTGTAGGTGACGACGAACTTCGGGCCGGTGGTCCAGTTGTTCGCCGAGGAGAACTGCTTCCAGTGCGCGTTGTCGTTCACGGGAGCGGCCAGGACGACGCCGTGGTTCGGGCGGGTCCCGTTGGCCCAGCCCTGAATGATCGGAATGTTCGCCGTCGCGACCGGAATGTCGATCCACTCACCGATGGCCGGGTCGAAGCTCGTATTGGTGCAGGGGATGGTGACGGCCGCGGAACGATAACCGAGCCACTGGGTATACCCGGGAGCGGTGTTGAAGTCCTTCATCTTCTGGTCCCAGGAGTTCCACGGCTCCAGGCCCTCGAACATGTCGACCTGCTGCGCGGTGCAGGTGCTCGCCCAGGTGTTGAACAGCTGAAGCTTCGCGGTGGCGACGGTGACGCCGGAACCGTCCAGGCCCTGGTCGGGGAACTTCACGTAGGAGCGTGCTGTGTGCGGGCCGTTATCCCACGACCCGACGGCGATGAAGCGCTCCATGGAGTGATCGCCGTAGGCGTTCGTCATGACATAGGTGGTCGCCGAGAAGATCGTGTAGCTGGGGTCGACCTTGACCGGGAAAACACGGTCTGGTGAGCGCAGCCATTTCTCGTCGAGAGCCATGACGAGGGCCTTGCGGCCGTCACGGTCCTCCAGCCGGTAGGTGATGCCGTGATTCATCGCCGGCATGCCCGACTTTGGGTTGATCTTGGAGTCCTCGGCGAAGGCACCCGGAATCCGGACGACGGTCTTGCCGTTCGCGTCGTCGAACCGCACGCCGGTGTCGCTGTCCAGGACCGGGGTGAGCGTGCCGGAATCCAGCGGGAACACCCACTCGCTCGGCGCGTCCGGACCGTTGAGGACCAGGGTCTCCTTGATACCGATCGGGGTCGCTTCGAGCTGGAGGTCGGTCTGCGGCAGCACCGCACCGTAGGTGGCGGTACTGCCCTTGACGGCCGGGGGCACCGCGGCGGCTCCGGCGAGACCATAGGAGATGCTGTGGCCCTCCGTCGTCAGGCGGACGAGGCCGGGGTCGGCGGCGGAGTTGGCGAAGGTCGCGTCGTGGCTGTTCGCGGTGTTGGTGACACCGTCGGCGGTGGCGCTCAGATTGCTGTCGATCTTCTTCCAGGTGTCCCCGTCCTTGTAGTTGACGGGGGTCTGGCTCATCACCCGGGTGTGGGTGCCGTCGGCGTTGTCGTAGTAGTCGGACGTCGCGGAGGACTTGACCGCGTTGCGCTTGCTGGTGCGTTCCTGGAAGCCGACGACTCCCGCGGCGCTCGGCCCGGACTTCGGCTTGTACTCCAGCCGCTCGGCCTCCGGCAGTTCCCCTTTGCCCGGCTTCGGCTTGTGGCCGTTGCCCTTGCCCGCACGAGTCTTCTCTGTCGGAACCTCCGGGTCCTTGCCCGCGGCGGTGCCGTCCTTCTGCTTCGGCAGGTTCCCCCAGTCAGGCTTGGGCTCACCGCGGAACTTGGCCAGCAGCTCACTGAAGGACGGCAGTGTCAGCGCGGGCGTCTGGTTGGTGACGAGCCCGCCGACGGCGAAAGCAGGGTCCGCGGTGAGGGTGACGACCAGCATCGCGACGACGGTGAGGGAGACACGCCGCTTGACGATGGACCGCCGTTGCCGCCGGAGGGCGGGACGGCGGCTTATCGAGCGGGAGGCGACCCAGCTGCCGAACCATGAGGCCAGGAGGAGAACCAGGAGACCGACGACGACTTGAGACAGCGTTACGCGCACTGGCCCGACCTCTACGAAGCTTGGGCCACACCCTGGGGGTGGGGCGACCACGACCCTGGTGATGCACCAAGGCAAGCAATGAATAGATCACCGCAAGATCGCATAACAAGACCCAAATAACACATTCATCGCTTTATGTTTCTTTTACCTGGTCACGGCATCTGTGACTTGCGCCACATTAGAGGCGAATCCCACGTGCTACCCGTCGTCCGGCATCTATTCCACGATCCGCCATAACGGTCTCTTGACACGCTCGCCTGACAGCGACCTAAGATGACCTGCGCCGATCATGCGATCGCGCACTCCGGTACTTCCAGGCGAGGTCGCGTGCGTCTTTCACCCCGGATCGTTCAGATGACCGCATGGTGGAAGCGGCTCCCCCTGCCGCGTCAGATCCTCGCGGCGGGCCTGCTCGCCGCAGTAGCACTCGGTGCGGTCCTGGCAGTCGTCCTGCATCCCGAGGACGAACCACCCCGCGCCCGGCAGTACCTGTCCAGCAAGGCCTGCCTGCTGACCGGTGCCAAGGGACTCGCCGACGCCTCGGCCCGGCCGGCGTGGGACGGCATGCAGCAGGCGTCGCTGAAGACCCGGACCCAAGTCCAGTACTTCGCGGTCACCGGGCCCGCGACGGTCGCCAACGCCACCCCCTACCTCGGCACCCTGATCAGCCTCGAGTGCGACCTCATCATCGCGGCCGGCAAACTGCCCGCCGCGACGGTCCGCGCCAACGCCGCCCGCTTCGGCGACCGGTCCTTCGTCGTCCTGGGCGGCACGGGCGGCGGCAACGTCACCGCCATCTCCGAACCGGCCGACCGGATCCCCGCACGGATCGCCGAACTCATCACCGACGGCGTCAAAGGCAAGGAGGACTAGCCCCGTGAACAAGCCGCACCAGGTCGTCCACCACCAGCCGCAACCCTCCGCAGACAAGCCCGCCGTGTGGACGCATCTGTGGGCGCTCGCCCCACTGTTCAGCCTCGGCCTGCTCGCACCGCCCGTGATCGGGTACGCGGCCGTCCGTCTGCGCTCCCCCAAGGAGGGGATCGCCACCCTCGTCTACCTGGTAGGCGTCGTCCTGGTCGCGACCACGGACGAAGGAGCATCCACCCTGCTCGACGCCATCACCGCGGCAGGCCTGTTCGCGGCCTGGTTCGGCGCCACCGCACACGCCTACGCCATCCGCCGGAAAGTGTTCGCACCAAGAACACCCACCGCCCCGCCATCGGTGAACGACCAGGTACTCCAAGACGTAGCCGCCCGCCGCGAACTGCGCGCCCAAGCCCGCCACATCCTGGCCACCGACCCGGCACTGGCGAACGAACTGCGCATCGGCCGCCCCGACCTATCCCGCTCCTACAACGACGGCGGACTCGTCGACGTCAACCACGCCCCGCTCCACGCCCTCGTCTCCATCCCCTGCATCACCCCGGAGATCGGCGCGGCCATCGTCGCCGCCCGCACCCAGCACGGGCCGTTCCACTCCGCCGAAGACCTCGCCGCAACCACCAACCTCAACCCCTACCTAGTCCCCCAACTCGCCGAATACACCTACTACGTAGACCGCACCACAGGCCTCCCCCTGCCCTCCTAACGCCTGCTCCTGCGCCCGAGAAGGTCGCCGAGCATCAACTTGGTTTTTGGATCTGGGTTGGGCGCCATCACCGACTCGTCCGGGATCCTGCTGATCGATCTGACACCGCTGCCGCTGACCCGCGCCCTGGTCCGCCACAGCCTTGCCCGGCCTGCCTGCTGCTCCGCCTGTTGAGAATCTGGGCTGGGGCGTCTTGACGGTGGGGGTGGTTGGTGGGACGGTCCGTCCAGTCGAATAAGCGGGGGGTTACACGCGAGGAGGGGCCTGTGGAGCCGGTGATGGAGATGCGGGCTGGGGTCAGTGTTCGGGCGCGGGTGTTCGTGGTGTTCATGAAGGTTTTTGTGCGGCCTTGGTTGCGGTATGGGCCGTTTCATCCGGTTATGTTTAGGTTTTTGGTGGCTGTTGAGTGGTTGGGGCATTTGCTGCCTGCGCCGCGGGGGACTCGGGTGGAGAAGGTGGGGTTTGACGGGTTTCCTGCTGAGTGGGTGCGGGGGGCCGGGGCGGACGGGTCGGAGCGGGTGATCCTTTACTTTCATGGTGGGGGGTTCATGGTGTGCGGGCTGCGCACGCACCGGCGGATGATCGCTCGGATCTCGGCTGCGGCCGGGGTGCCCGCGCTGTCGATCGCCTACCGGCAGATTCCGCAGACCAATCTCGCCGGGTCGATCGCCGACTGTGTCACCGCGTACCGGTGGCTGCTGGAGCAGGGATATCGCGCCGACCAGATCATCGTCGCGGGTGACTCGGCGGGGGGTTTTCTGTCGCTCGCCGCGCCGCTCAAGGCACTGGAGGAGGGGCTGCCCGCGCCTGGTGCGATCGTCGCGCTGTCGCCGCTCACCGATCTCGACGACGCCGCGAAGCTCGCCCACGAGAACCTCAAGATCGACGCCTATATCCCCGGGCACCGGCTCGGGATCATCGCCGAGCACCTGCTCAAGGACATGGCGATCGACCCGCTGCACTCGCCCGTCAACGGCGACCTCACCAAGTTCCCGCCCGTCCTCATCCAGGTCGGCTCGACCGAGATCCTGCGCTGCGACGCCGAACTGATGGCGCGCAGGCTCGGCGCGGCGGGAGTCCCCTGCACGGTGACGGTCTGGGAAGGGCAGCCGCACGTCTTCCAGGCGTTCGCCGACGCCTGCCCCGAAGGGCTCACCGCGATCGGCGAGATCGGCGCCTTCATCCGCGGGCTCGAAGCCGCCGGACGGAAGACCGAAGCTGCTTAGGAGAGGCAGAGGCGGAGCTTCGACTGCTTGTGGGGCGACGCCTCCCAGTCCTCCATGAACGTCGCCGAAAGACCGTGCGCGGCGGCCAGCTCCTGGAGGGTCTCGGTGCGGTAGTAGAAGTCCTCGCGGAGCACCTGGTGCTCGTCCCGCTCCGTCCGGTCGAAGGTCAGGTCGAAGAAGCCGGTCGGCCGCAGGATCCGTCCGACGTGCGCGAAACACTCCTCGATCACCTCCAGCGGGGTGTGGGAGAAGACGCTGTGGGCGTGGATGACGTCGAACCGCGCGTCGGGCAGGCCCGAGAAGGTCAGGTCGTTGACGAGCATCAGATGCGGCAGCCTGTCCTGGAGCCCGTACTGGACGAGCGTGTCGGTGGCCGCGAGCAGGATGTCGGGCGAGATGTCGATGCCGTGGTAGTGGCCGGGCTCGACCAGGTCGATGATCCGCCAGCCGGCGCGCAGATTGCCGCAGCCGATCTCCAGGACGGTGTGGTGGGGGCGGAGCCCGTGCTTGACCAGGTACTCGAACTGCCGCTGGCCGTTCTTCAGCCAGTGGTCGTGGCTGCGGCTGCCGACCGCGTCGTACGGGCTCTTCTCCTTGACGTCCGACCGCATGACCTCGCGGTAGTAGGCGACATGGTCGGTGGACGCGGCGCGCAGCATGGTGTCGCGCGCGTACCGGCTGAGGTAGGGCCCGATCTTCGCGGGGTTCTTCACCGCGTAGCGGAGCTGGTACGCGAGGCTCGAACGCTGACGCTGCGTGTAAGTCATGCGGCAATTCGTACACGATGAGTAATGATCAGTTCAGCGGATTGCGGGATCGACACGCCTGCCGTCCCCGCCGAAGAACAGCAAATGCGACGGATCGACCGCGAGCCGGACGGGAGTGGACCGCTGCCACCGCATCCCCGACGGCATCCGCGCCAGCAGATGCGACCGACGGTGGATGCCGACATGCTCCTGAGCTGGGGCTGCGCCCTCCAAGCCAGGTCTTCGGAAGAAACCGCCCGCCCGTTTGCGCGGTCTTGGGCGGGGCCGTGCGACGAACTCGTGCGTGGTGATCCCGGCGTCGACCAGGGCCGTCCAGGCCGAGCCCTGGTACTC
Organism: Actinocorallia lasiicapitis; assembly: GCF_054778695.1. Lineage (NCBI taxonomy): Bacteria > Bacillati > Actinomycetota > Actinomycetes > Streptosporangiales > Thermomonosporaceae > Actinocorallia > Actinocorallia lasiicapitis. The sequence continues at coordinate 6,600 of NZ_BAAGZI010000013.1, read as the reverse complement.
CAGCGTGATGATCCGTCCGTCGATGAACCGGCCGGGCAGCGGACGGTCCGTCGGCACCAGATCGTCGACCCTGATCCCCACGGTGACGTGCTGCTGGTAGTGGCCGAGCAGCGGACGGGCGCGCGGGTCGGTCCACGGGACGAGCAGCCGCTGCGTGCCGAGGTCGAGCAGGACGCCGTCCGGGCAGCGTTCGACGACCGCGACGACCAGGTTGAGCTGGGTGGTGCCGAGGAACCCGGCGGCGAACGCGGTCGCCGGATCGTCGTAGAGCCGTTTCGGGGTGCCGAGATCTTCGAGGACCCCGTCGCGGAGCAGGGCGACGCGGTCGGCGAGCGTCAGCGCCTCGACCTGGTCGTGGGTGACGTACAGGGTGGTGATGCCGAGTTCGCGGGTCATCGCGCCGATCTCCAGCCGGAGTTCGGTGCGCAGGGCGGCGTCGAGGCTGGACAGCGGCTCGTCCATCAGGAACACCGACGGCCTGCGGATGATCGCCCGGCCCATCGCGACGCGCTGCCGCTGCCCGCCGGAGAGGGTCTGCGGCCTGCGGTCGAGGGTCTGGTCGATGCCGAGCGCGCGGGCCAGCTCGGTGACCTTCGCGCGGATCTCGCCGTGGTCCTCCCTGGCGATCCGCAGCGGGAAGGCGAGGTTCTCGCGCACCGAGAAGTGCGGGTAGAGCGCGCCGTGCTGGAACACCATGGCGATGTCGCGTTGCGCGGGCGTCAGATCGTTCGCGGGCCGCCCGTCGAGCAGGACCTGCCCGCGGGTGACCTCCTCCAGCCCGGCGACCATCCGCAGGACCGTGGACTTCCCGCACCCCGACGGCCCCAGCAGGACGACGAACTCCCCGTCGGCCACCTGGAGATCGAGGTGCTCGACGGCGAGATGACCGTTGGGATAGATCTTGCTGACCGCTTCCAGGACCACCGACGCCATGGCGCAGTACAACCCTGGATGAGGGGGCTTGTCCAGGATGTCGCGGCCCTGACTTTCCGTCAGGGGCGAAGTGCTGCGCCGACCAGCCGCCGGGCGGTCGCGTAGTCGGCCTTCCCGTTGGGCAGGCGCAGGTCCTCGGCCGTGCGGACGAAGACCTTGGGGATCTTGTAGCGGGCCAGGTGGGCGGCGCAGGCGGCGCGCAGCTCGGCGTCGTCCGCGGGGTGCGCGAGCCGGACGACCGCGACGATCTCGGTGCCCCAGCGTTCGCTCGGACGCCCCACCACCAGGGCCTCGGCGACGGCCGGCAGCGCCCGGACCACGGCCTCGACCTCCTCCACAAACACCTTCTCACCGCCGGTGTTGATGGTCATGGAGTCACGGCCGTGGAGTTCGACGGTGCCGTCGGCGCGGAGCCTGGCGCGGTCGCCGGGGATCACGCACGGACGTCCGTCGAGGGTGACGAAGGTGGCAGCGGTCTTGGCGGGGTCGCCGAGATAGCCGCGCGGGACGCCGTCGGACTTGATCAGCCAGCCCAGCTCGTCCTCGCCGGGCTGCAGGAGGCGGGTGCGGTCGGCCGACAGGACGCCGCCGCCTTCGGCAGGACGGAACGGGGCGTCGCCCGAACGGCTGATCTGGAAACCGCTCTCCGAGGAGCCGACCACGTCGATCAGCCGGACGTCGGGAAGGAGTTCCGCGATCCGGGCGCGGGTCGCCGGGTTGATCGCGGCGCCCGAGTTGAGGAGGTGGCGGACGGACGAGGTGTCGTAGGGGCGGGCGGCGAGTTCGGCCATGAGGGGGCGGGCGAAGGCGTCGCCGACCAGGGGGATGCGGGTGACGCGTTCGCGTTCGGCGACCGTCCAGACGCCGGCGGGGTCGAGGGCGTCGACCCGGTCCGGTAGGACGACCGTCACGCCGGCGAGCCAGCCGCCCAGAGCCGTCCAGGTGCCGGAGCCGTGCATCATCGGCGGCAGGATCAGGATGCGGGCGTCGGTTCCGCGGGCGGCTTCGGCGGCCGCCGCAGGGCTCGGATGGCGGACGCCGAGGGGGCCAGCGACCAGGTCGCCGATCCGCCACAGGACTCCCTTCGGCCGTCCCGTGGTGCCGCCGGTGTACAGGATGTGCAGGTCGTCGGGGTGGGCGGCGGACGGGGCCGCTCCGGCCGTCGCGGATTCGTAGGGGAACGCGCCGGGGAGCAGGGGGTGGCCGGAGTCGTCGGCGACCTGGATCAGGAGCGGGTGGCCGGGGAGGAGGGGGAGGATCCGGCGCAGGGTCGGGGCGAACGTCGCGTGGTAGAGGATCGCGGCGGGGCGGGCGTCGTGGAACAGGCCGACGAGTTCGTCGTCCACGTACCGGTAGTTGACGTTGAACGGGGCGACGCGGGCGCGGTGCGCGCCGATCAGGCCCTCCAGATATGCGGGGCCGTTGTGCAGGTAGAGGGCGAGATGGTCGTGGTTGGACGTCCAGGGGGCGCCGGGTTCGCCGTGCCTGCCCAGGCCCTGCGCGGTCAGGAAGGCGGCGAACCGGGCGATCCGGTCGGCCTCGTCGGCGAAGGTGCGGCGCAGGCCGCGCCAGACCAGGGCCGTCCGGTCCGGCACGGCGGCCGCGACGGCCTCGAACAGGCCGTCCAATTCGAACTGATACATCCCGGGGAGTCTCCTTCGCACGCCTCCGCCGTAGTAAATCATCGCTTACGGTGCAGGGGCAGGAGTCAGCCCGTGGTGACGAGCGCCACACCCGTCAGCGCGACGACCATCCCGATCCGCTGGACGGCCTGGAGCCGCTCCCCGTACACGATCCTCGCCAGCAGCACCGTGATCGCCGGGTAGAGGGAGGTCAGGACCGCGACCACGCTGAGCAGGCCCGCGTTGGTGGCCTTGAAGTACGCCATGTTCGCGACGACGTCCAGGGCGCCCGCGCCGATCACCATCCAGATCGTCACCCGGTCGCGGAGGGGCCGGAAGTCGACGCGCTGCACGCCGCGCACCGCCAGCAGCAGCACCGCCGCCAGGATCGCCGCCAGGACGCCCACCCGGGACGCCACCAGCGGCCACAGCCCGCTCTGGTCGCCCGCCTCGCGGATCAGCACGAAGAACAGGCCGAACATCGTGCCGGAGAACGCCGCGAGCGCCGGGCCGCTGGTGAACCAGGGGCCGCGGACCGTGGCGGCGGGCTTGGCCGGCTCCATCGAGACCAGGCCGATCGCCCCCATGCAGAGCAGCACGCCGATCAGGACGCGGCCGTCGAGCTGCTCGCCGCGCCCGACCCCGACGATCACCGGGACGAGCGCCCCGGCCAGCGCCGACACCGGTGCGACCACGCTCATCGGCCCCTTGGCGAGCGCGCGGTAGAAGCAGAGGAACCCCAGCCCGCTCAGCAGCCCGGAACCCAGGCCCCAGGCGACGCCCTGGACGGTCGGCCCGTCGCCGAGGAGCAGCGCGCCGACGGCCAGCACGGTCAGCCCGATCGGGATGCTGACCAGCAGCACCGACAGGGCCGACGCGCGCCGGGACGCGGCGCCGCCGAGGAAGTCGGCCACTCCGAAGACGAGGGCGGCGCTGAGCGCCAGCAGGGTCACCATGACGCGGAAGGGATGATGGGGGCGGACATGACGGTCATTCTACCGAACTCCGTGGTGCACTAGAACGACCGGGGTGGCCGGATAGGCTGGGCTCCCATGAACGATGACGCGGTGGCCGAGGCGGTGGCCCGCACGGTCCGGACCGCGCGGGCCGCGCACGGCTGGAGCCTTGACCTGCTGGCGGCCCGGTCGGGCGTGAGCAAGGGCGTCCTGGTCAACCTCGAACAGGCCCGCGGTAATCCCAGCCTCAGCACCTTGATCAAAATCTCCGAGGCCCTCGGCGTCCCTTTGACGCGCCTGGTGTCCACGGAGGACGAACCGGCCGTCAAACTCTTCCCCCAGGCCCGTCAGCCGACCCTCTGGCACGGCCCGCACGGCGGCTCCGGCACCCTCCTGGCCGGCAGCGACGGCAAACCCACCATCGAACTGTGGACCTGGCATCTCCTGCCCGGCGAGTCCCGCGAAAGCGACCCCCACCCTCCCGGCACCCGCGAGATCGTCCACGTCACCACGGGCACCCTCACCGTCCGCGTCGACGGCCACCCCCACCCCGTCCCCTCCCCTTCCGCCGCCGTCCTCCTAGGCGACCGCCCCCACGGCTACGCCAACACCTCCCCCACCCCCTGCACCTTCACCATGTGCGTCCTGGACCTCTAACCCACCCCACACCCACAAGTGATCATCCAGCTGACGGCCAGCCCGATCCGCAGCCGCACCGCCTGCCATCCGGGCGCGAGGGCATCGAGGACCAGCAGTCCCCGGCCGCCTTCCAGTAGCTCCGACAGGTCCTCCAGGCCATCGGCGTCCAGCCGCGCCAGCTCTGCCAGGTTCACCGCGGGAATCTCCACCGCGCCAGCCCCGTCCGCCCCGATCTGGAGGACCATTCCCGTGACGACGCCGCCACGGTGCGCCAGTTCGACATAGACCATGCCGTCGCCGCCATACCGGACGGCGTTGCCCAACAGCTCAGAGAGAACCGTCTGCACGTCGTCGCTCCCCCGGCACTCCTCGCCCAGGACGATCGCGGCCGTCACCCGGCCGTACTGCACCCACTCGGCGCGCGGCGGAATCCACGTCCGCGACGTCACGCAGGAGGCTTCCACTTCCCGGACCTGGTCGGACACGACGGCTTCTCCTGACCTCTGACTCGGATGCGAGGACTTCTTGCCCGAGCAAGGTGAAGAGTGATGACCTGACTTCAGACGGCATCGCCCCAGCCATATGCTCAAGCAAATGCCATCGTGCCGGGCTAGGCTTGGGGCGTCAATAAGCTTAAGCAAATTGGTGGAGGGTATCGCGGTGATGCAGCGTTCCGAGGAGATCGCCGAGGATCTTCGGCGGAGGATTCAGGCGGGCGAGTGGGGGGCCGGGGAGTATCTGCCGGCGATGGCCGAGTTGGCGAAGGGTTATGGGGCCGCGCGGAACACGGTGGCGGCGGCCGTCGCGTTGCTCGAGGACGAGCGGTTGCTGTGGGCCACACGGCGGCGCGGGACGGTCGTGCTGCGGCCCGGGGAGCGGCGGACGATTCAGCGCGGCAATCTGGTGCGGCGCAACACCCAGCATGTGGCGCCTGACGGGGGGCGGGTCACCGGGGGCTACAACTTTCCGGCGGCGCAGAGCGGTGACGAGGTGTGGGTGCACCACATCAAGCCGAGCGCTGAGCTCGTGCCGATTCCGGAGCGGCCCGCCAACAAGCTGAAGGTGCTGCCCGGAACCGCGGTGCTTCGGCGACGGCGGGTGACGGGGCCGGAAGGCGAGCAGCCGTTCCAGCTCAGCGACACCTGGATTCATCCGGACGCGGTCGCGGAGGTCCCCGAGGTCGCGGAGAACGGAGCGGGGCCCGGGGCGTGGATCGACCGGCTCGAGGAGGCCGGGCACGGGCCGATTCAATGGCTTGAGGTGCAGCGGGTGCGGATGCCCGCCAAGGAGGAGGCGGACGCGCTCCAGATTCCGACCCGAATCCCCGTCCTCGAGATCCTGCGGATCGGCTACTCCGCCAGAACCGAACGTCCCGTCGAAGTGACCGTCGTACGCATCCCCGGCGACCGAGTGGAGATCCTCAGCCGCCTGGAACGCGACCCGTCGGCCACCTGGCGCGGCACCCGAGACTGAAAGAGGGCGGAACTCGTCGGACCCGGCGACGAGGCGCTGCTGGAGGAGGCGCGGCGGCGGTTGCGCGACAGACGGCGGGATTTCCGGCTCACCGGACAGTGCGCGGCGCTGGATTCGTGGACTAATCCGGGCGAGGCGGACTTATAGCCGGTAGTGTCTGCGTGACTGATCACGGTGGACGTCCCCCTGGGAGTGATGATGCGGAAAACGGTCCTTGCTGCTGCGCTTTGCGGTGCGTTGGTGACGGAAGTGCTTGTTGCGGGGCCTGCCTCGGCCAGGAGTGCCGAGGTCGGGGTGGAGGATGTGGTCGAGGTCGGCGGGGCGATCTCGGGGGCCGAGCTGCCGGCGTTCGCGGCGAAGGCGGGGGTTCGGTACAGCGCTCGGGAGGCGGCGGCGATCAAGAAGTATCCGTGCCGGTGGGTGGAGCGCAAGCGGGGGCGGCGCGTCATCAAGCGGAACGGGGCCAAGGGGCGCTGGCTGATCTGGATCAAGGTGCGGCTGCACTGGTGCTACGACGAGTACGACGCGATCAGCGTCATGTCGTCCAAGGGCACCTACACGTACTACACGTCGAACAAGCGGGTGTGGCGCTGGCGCGGCTGGGCCGAGAAGAAGCTGAACGAGAAGGGCGGCTCCAGCGGAGTCTCCTCCGTCACCGCCATCGGGCAGGGCAAGTTCTACTACACGGGCAACCGCACCACCTACCGGCCCTACATCTGGATCCTCGGCGGCTTCGACGGCTCCTACAAGACCGGCCAGTGCTGCTGACGCCGGCTCACGGAACGACCGCCGCGTAGAGGGCGGCGAGGGTCCGGCAGGCGTGGCGGAGCGCGGGCAGCGGCGTGGAGCCGTAGCCCAGGACGACGGCGGGCCGCGGATCCTCGCCCGCCGTGTGGTGGGACAGGTCGTCGAGCAGGATGCCTTGGGCGCGGGCGGCGGCGACCAGCCGCGCCGTGGCGGACAGGTCGGGGAGCGGG